>NZ_JBHXEG010000093.1:0-33041 GCF_042724935.1 Kitasatospora sp. NPDC127060 | reverse complement strand
TGGGCGCCGTTGGCGGTCTGAAAATCACCCGTCACGCCCCTCTCCGCACCCACCCCCTCCACCGCCCCCTCCCGCAGCGCGTCCCTCTCGCCTGGACCGGGTGAGGGGGAGGTGGGGGTGGAGGGGGTGGGTGGGTGGTGGGAAGGTGGCGGGGGTGGATCGGGGAGTGGGGGGTCGGCGGTGGCCGGACGGTTGGTGGGTGCGGTGGTGACCGGGGTGCTGGTGCTCGGGGGTGGGGTGGTGGCGGCCGGTCCGGCGGCGGCGGTGCCGGTGGTGCGGGTGGCGGGCCATCCTGGGGCGGTGGCTTCGGGGGCGACCGGGCCGGCGGCCGTGCGGACGGCGCCGGCGCGGGTGAAGCAGGTGCGGGCCGGGCTGCGGGCGCACCAGATCACCGATCGCACGGCCTCGCGCCGCACCCGTAAGGCCCGGCGCAGCGTAGTCGGCCGGGCGATGGACGCGGTGTTCGGCCGGGTCGTGCTGGTGGTGCTGGTGGTGCTGGTGGTGGCGGTGCTGGTGGTGGTCGCGCTCAGGCGCCGGAGCGGACGCTAGGGCCCGTCGTGGTGGGGGCGAGGGCCCGGAGGAAGGCGTCGACGAGGCGGTCGGCGTGGTCGTGGGTGAGCGGGCCGAGCCGGTACTGCCAGCGGTAGTAGAGCGGGCCGTAGACCAGTTCGATGGCGAGGTCGAGGTCGGCGTCGGGGGCGAGCTGGCCGGCTTCGCGGGCGGTGCGGAGGCGGTTCCGGGTGATCTCCAGCAGGGGGTCCAGCAGGCGGGTGCGGTACTCGGCGTGCAGCGCCGGGTCGTTGAGGATCTCGGCGATGATGGCGCGGTAGGTGCGGTCGGCGCCCGGGTCGGTGAGCTCGTCGCTGGTGGGGCGCAGGACGGCCCTCAGGTCGGCGGCGAGGTCGCCGGTGTCGGGGAGGGTGAGGCCGCCGTCGCGCTGGTTGACGGCGAGGAAGGCGTCGAAGACGACGGCACCCTTCGAGGGCCACCACCGGTAGATGGTCTGCTTGCCGACGCCGGCCCGGGCGGCGATCGCCTCGATGGTCAGCTTGCTGTAGCCGATCTCGGTGACGAGTTCGGTGGTGGCGGTGAGGACGGCGGCGCGGGCGCGCTCGCTGCGCCGGGCGGGGTCGGGGGTGGTTCTGGGGGCCATGCCGGAAATTGTATGCGCGAACGCGAGACGAGACGTATCGTGTCGTCGTGGCAATGGCGAGACGGTTCGTCTCGTCTCGTTTTTCTCCGGAGGTGCGCATGACTCGTTCCGCCCACGTTCTGATGGTCTCCATCCCGGCCCACGGGCACGTCAATCCCAGCCTGGCCGTGGTCACCGAGCTGGTCGCCCGGGGCCACCGGGTCAGCTACGTCAACGCCGACTCCTTCCGGGAGACCGTCGAGTCCACCGGTGCCGCGTTCGTCCCGTACCCGTCGACGCTGCCGCTCACCGACGACCCGGCCGGCTGGGCGACGGACCCGGTGGCGCTCCAGGAGCTGTTCCTGGACGACGCGCTCGCCATGTGGCCCGTGCTGCTGGAGCGCTTCGGCGACGGCGCGGACCGCCCCGACCTGGTGCTCTGCGACATCGCCGGCTTCGCCGGGCGGGCGCTCGGTGAGCGGCTGGGCGTGCCGGTGGTGCAGCTGTCGCCGACCTACGTCGGTTGGGAGGGCTTCGAGGAGGACCACCCGGAGGTCTTCGAGGCGATCCGCACGGCTCCCGGCGGGCCCGAGCACTACCGGCGGTACGCCGACTGGCTGGCCGAGGCAGGCGCCGTGCAGCGGGACGTGGAGGCCTTCAAGGGCCGCCCGGAGCGCGCCGTCGCGCTCATCCCGCGCGCCCTGCAGCCGAACGCGGACCGGGTGGACGAGCGGCGGGTCACCTTCGTCGGGCCCTGCTTCTCGGACCGCGGCCACCAGGGCGCCTGGCAGCGGCCGGCCGGCGCCGGGAAGGTGCTGCTGGTCTCGCTGGGCTCCGCCTACACCAACCAGCCCGCGTTCTACCGGGCCTGCATCGAGGCGTTCGGCGGCCTGCCCGGCTGGCACACCGTGCTGCAGGTCGGCCGGCACACCGATCTGGCGGAGCTGGGCGAGGTGCCGGACTCGGTGGAGGTGCACCGCTGGGTGCCGCAGCTGTCGGTGCTCGCCCAGGCGGACGCCTTCGTCACCCACGCCGGCATGGGCGGCTCCAGCGAGGGGCTGTTCCACGCCGTGCCGATGATCGCGGTGCCGCAGGGCGTGGACCAGTTCGCCAACGCGGACGCCCTGGTCGGCCTCGGTGTGGCCCGGCGGGTGGACGCCGACGCGGCCACCCCGGAGGCGCTGCGCGGTGCGCTGCTGGAGCTGGTCGGGGATGCCGGGGTGGCCGAGCGGCTGTCGGTGCTGGCCGCGGCCGGCCGGGCCGAGGGCGGCACCGCGCGGGCGGCGGACCTCATCGAGGCCGAGTTGAAGGGGTGAGCCCCGGGGTTGTGGGGGAGGGTGGGCACCGGGGGTCGGTTGAGGAGGACCCCCGGGGAGCGGCTCGGATCGGGGCGTCCGAGAATCCGGATGGCGAGCAGCTGTTGTCATATCTTCATTCACCTGGTGTGATTGTGTATATGGATATGCACAGTGCTGTGGTCCCCGACGCTCCGCTGGTCCAGGTCGGCAAGGCCGACGTCAGCGCGGAGGACGTCCTGGCCGTCGCCCGGGGCAACGCCCGGGTCGAGATCGGCCCCGACGCGCTCGCCGAGATGGCGGCCGCCCGCGCGCGGATCGACGCCCTCGCGGCCGAGCCGCGCCCCGTCTACGGCGTGTCGACCGGCTTCGGCGCCCTCGCCGTCCGGCACATCAGCCCCGAGCTGCGCGCCCAGCTGCAGCGCTCGCTGGTGCGCTCGCACGCGGCCGGCATGGGCCCGGCCGTCGAGCGCGAGGTGGTCCGCGCGCTGATGTTCCTGCGGATGAAGACGCTGGCCTCCGGCCGCACCGGCGTCCGCCCGGTGGTCGCGCAGACCATGGCCGCCCTGCTCAACGCCGGCATCACCCCGGTCGTCCGCGAGTTCGGTTCGCTCGGCTGCTCCGGCGACCTCGCGCCGCTGTCGCACTGTGCGCTGGTGCTGATGGGCGAGGGCACCGCCACCGGCCCCGACGGCGTGGAGCGGCCGGTCGCCGAGCTGCTCGCCGCCGCCGGCATCGAGCCGGTCGAGCTGCTGGAGAAGGAGGGCCTGGCCCTCATCAACGGCACCGACGGCATGCTCGGCATGCTGGTGATGGCCATAGCCGACCTGCAGCGGCTGTTCACCACCGCCGACATCACCGCCGCGATGACCCTGGAGGCGCTGCTCGGCGCCGAGAAGGTGCTCGCCCCCGAGCTGCACGCCCCGATCCGCCCGCACCCCGGCCAGGCGCTGAGCGCCGCCAACATGCTCGCCGTGCTCAAGGACTCCGGCCTCACCGGCCACCACCACGACGACGCGCCGCGGGTCCAGGACGCCTACTCGATCCGCTGCGCCCCGCAGGTCGCCGGCGCCGGCCGGGACACCCTGGCGCACGCCCAGCTGGTGGCCTCGCGCGAGCTCGCCGCCTCGGTGGACAACCCGGTGGTGCTGCCGGACGGACGCGTGGAGTCCAACGGCAACTTCCACGGTGCGCCGGTCGCGTACGTGCTGGACTTCCTCGCCATCGCCGCCGCCGACCTCGGCTCGATCTCGGAGCGCCGCACCGACCGGCTGCTCGACCAGGCCCGTTCGCACGGCCTGCCCGCCTTCCTGGCCGACGACCCGGGCGTGGACTCCGGGCTGATGATCGCCCAGTACACCCAGGCGGCGCTGGTCAGCGAGAACAAGCGGCTCGCCGTCCCGGCCTCGGTCGACTCGATCCCGTCCTCCGCGATGCAGGAGGACCACGTGTCGATGGGCTGGTCGGCCGCCCGCAAGCTGCGCCAGGCCGTCGACAACCTCGGCCGCATCCTGGCCGTCGAACTCACCGCCTCGGCCCGCGCGCTGGAGATCCGTCAGCAGGCCGACTCGGGCGTCCGGATCGCTCCGGCCACCGCGGCCGCGATGGCCGCCGCCCGCGAGGCGGGGGTGGGCGGCGCCGGCCGGGACCGCTTCCTCTCGCCGGACCTGGAGGCCGCCGCCGCGCTGGTCGCCACCGGCGACCTGGTGCGGGCGGTGGAGCGGGTCACCGGACCGCTGGCCTGACGTGCCCCCGGTGCGGGGCGGCCGTCGGCCGGGACGTGCCGTGCGGGTCCGACCGGGATCCGCGCGGCACGGTCTCAGTCCCAGTCGCCCCGCGGCCGGCGCTCCTCCCGGTCGCGGCGGTTGCCCAGCGCCGCGGCGAAGTTGACCCCGGCGATGCCCGCCCAGCAGGCCAGCAGCCCGGCGAAGCCGCCGCCGGCGGGGCTGCTCGCGATCGCGGTCAGCGGGATGCCCAGGGCCAGCGAGACCACTGCCAGCTTGTTGCCGGAGCGGCTGGGGGACCAGCCGCGGCGGGGGCCGCGGTCCCGGTGGTGGTGGGACGGCTCGTAGTCGTCCAGCCGCGCGGCCACCGAGCGCTCCACCCGGGCGTCCAGGCGGGCGTCGAGGCGCTTCATGAACGAGTCGACGAGCTCCTCCTCGTACTCCTTGCCGAGCTCCTTGCGGGCCTGAAGGGTGGCGTCGAGGTCGCGCCGCAGGTCGTCCTGGCGAGTGTCCATGCCAGTAGCGTGGGGCCGCCGCGCCGTCCGGTCCATCCGTTCGCGGGGGATATCCGGGCGGGCTCAGGGAGAAATCAGGGTTACCCCGAGGGCTGTACTCCGGTGTCCGCCCCGGCGTCCGTCCCGCTGTCCGATCATTGGGACGTCTCATCCGGCGTCCCGCCGTACGAGACGTCTTTGCCAGGCGCGACGAGCTGCTGCACAGTCGTCGTTTCGAACGCTCGCATCCGGAGGTAGAGCTGATGACCGCCACCGACGAGGCCGGTACCGTCGGCCCCTCCGCCCGGCTGCTCCAGCTGTTCGAAGGGCACCGGCTGACGCCCACCCAGCGGCGGATCGCGCACTCCCTCGTCCGGCACGCCACCGAGGCGCCGTTCCTGTCCAGCGTCGAGGTCGCCGAACTCGCCGGCGTCAGCCAGCCCTCCGTCACCCGCTTCGCCGTCGCGCTCGGCTACGACGGCTACCCGGCGCTGCGCCGGCAGCTGCGCGAACTCGGCGCGGGCGAACCGGCCGCGCCCGAGACCCCGGACGACGCGGTGCGCAACGAGCACCAGCAGGCCGTGCTCGCCGAGATCGAGCACCTGCGCCACCTCGCCGAACTCCTCGCCGATCCCGAGCCGATCATCCGGGCCGCCCGGCTGCTCGCCGCCTCCCGCCCGCTGCCGGTGCTCGGGCTGCGGGCCGCCTCGGCGCAGGCCCGCGGCTTCGCCTACTTCGCGGCCAAGGTGCACCCGGACATCCGGCTGCTCGACGAGGGCGGCAGCATGCTCGCCGACCGACTGGAACAGGCCACCGCGGCGGGGGCGACCGCCCTGCTGTGCTTCGCACTGCCGCGCTACCCGCGGGAGTTGATGGACGCCCTGGTCGTCGCCCGGGAGTGCGGGCTGACCGTGCTCACCGTGGCCGACAGCGCCTTCTCGCCGGTCGCCAAGCTCTCCGACCTGATGCTGCCGGCCGCCGTCGGCACCGGGCTGGTCTTCGACACCGCCTGCGCGCCGATGATGCTCGGCCGGGTGCTGTTGCAGAGCATGTGCGACGAAATGCCGGGCGCGGAGGCCAGGTTGGAGGCGATCGAGCAGTCGGCGGCGGCCCGGGGGCTGTTCTTGGAGTAGGCACGGCCTGGAATAAGGCCGGGGGAGTACTCGCCAGGAACCCGGGCATCCCCTATGGCAGGGGGTGCCACCCATGCGCGTGATCCACGAGATGAAGTTCGTCGCCCGCCTGACCTCGGGTGCCGACGAATGGTCCTGCCCCGCCTGCGGGCGCCGCGTCACCCTGCGGCGCCTGCCCGAACCCGAACTGACCGTCCTCGACCCGGGCGACGAGTCCGCCGTCCACGTGGGCGTCATCGAACCCGCCGCCGCGGCCGACGCCGCCGCGGCCGCCGAGAAGTACGGCCTCGGCCCCGTCCAGAACGTCCCCCGCCCGCCCGCCCCGCCCGCCCCGGACGCCGCCGACCGCCGCTGGCTGGCCGAGATCGGCATCGACTGGGACGGCGGCGCGGCTGCCTGAGGCCCTCCACCCCGGTTCGTCCGGTCCGCTCCAGCCCGTACCGGCCGTGCCGGGGGCTTCGGCGTGCCTGGAGGCTGCTTCCGGCCATGGCTGTTCCGATGGATCCCGGGTCTGGTCGAAAGCTGATTGTTTAGTTATATTCAGCCAGAGCAGTCTTGAATGAATCCATCCGCAGGGAGGCCGGGACATGGTGCAGCAGCAGGCGAGCGGACCGCGTGAGGTGCGTGCGGCGCGCGGGACGGGGCTCACGACGCAGGGGTGGCAGCAGGAGGCCGCCCTGCGGATGCTGATGAACAACCTCGACCCCGAGGTGGCCGAGCACCCGTCGAAGCTGGTGGTGTACGGCGGCACCGGCAAGGCGGCGCGTGACTGGCGCTCCTTCGACGCGATGGTGAAGACGCTGCAGGGGCTGAAGCAGGACGAGACCATGCTGGTCCAGTCCGGGCGGCCGGTCGGCGTGATGCAGACCCACGAGTGGGCGCCGCGCGTGCTGATCGCCAACTCCAACCTGGTCGGCGACTGGGCCAACTGGGAGGAGTTCCGCCGGCTGGAGAGCCTCGGGCTCACCATGTACGGCCAGATGACCGCCGGGTCGTGGATCTACATCGGCACCCAGGGCATCCTCCAGGGCACCTACGAGACCTTCGCCGCCGTCGCCAACAAGCGGTTCAACGGCACGCTGGAGGGCACCATCACCCTCACCGCCGGCCTCGGCGGGATGGGCGGCGCCCAGCCGCTGGCCGTCACCATGAACGGCGGCGTGGCGATCTGCATCGACTGCGACCCGTCCCGGATCGCCCGCCGGATCGAGCACCGCTACCTGGACGTCGAGGCCAAGGACCTCTCCCACGCGCTGGAGCTGGCCACCGCCGCCCGCGACAAGCGGCAGCCGCTCTCCATCGGCGTGCTGGGCAACGCCGCCGAGCTGGTCCCGCAGCTGCTCGCGATGGACGCGCCGATCGACATCGTCACCGACCAGACCAGCGCCCACGACCCGCTGGCCTACCTGCCGGTCGGCGTCGCCTTCGACGACATGGCCGACTACGCGGCCGCCAAGCCCGCCGAGTTCACCCAGCGCGCCCGCGAGGCGATGGCCGCGCACGTCGAGGCGATGGTCGGCTTCCTGGACCGCGGCGCCGAGGTCTTCGACTACGGCAACTCGATCCGCGGCGAGGCCCAGCTGGCCGGCTACGACCGGGCCTTCGCCTTCCCCGGCTTCGTCCCGGCGTACATCCGCCCGCTGTTCTGCGAGGGCAAGGGCCCGTTCCGCTGGGCCGCGCTGTCCGGCGACCCGCAGGACATCCACAAGACCGACAAGGCCGTCCTCGACCTCTTCCCGGAGAACGAGTCGCTGCACCGCTGGATCAAGATGGCCCAGGAGAAGGTGCACTTCCAGGGCCTGCCCGCCCGCATCTGCTGGCTCGGCTACGGCGAGCGCGACAAGGCCGGCGAGCGCTTCAACGACATGGTCGCCTCCGGTGAGCTGTCCGCGCCGATCGTGATCGGCCGCGACCACCTGGACTGCGGCTCGGTCGCCTCCCCGTACCGCGAGACCGAGGCGATGCTGGACGGCTCGGACGCCATCGCCGACTGGCCGCTGCTCAACGCCATGGTCAACGTGGCCTCCGGCGCCTCCTGGGTGTCCATCCACCACGGCGGCGGCGTCGGCATCGGCCGCTCGATCCACGCCGGCCAGGTCACCGTGGCCGACGGTACGGCGCTGGCGGGCGAGAAGATCCGCCGGGTGCTCACCAACGACCCGGGCATGGGCGTCATCCGCCACGTGGACGCCGGCTACGACCGGGCCACCGAGGTCGCCGCCGAGCGTGGGGTCCGCGTCCCGATGGGCGAGCTGTGACCTTGAGTTTCGAAGAGATGTGGGCGGAGCTGCTCCCCGTGGGCCGCTCCGCCGCCTCCGGCGGCTACCGCCGCTTCGCCTGGAACTCCGCCGACGCCGAGTGCCGCGCCTGGTTCGAGCAGCAGGCCCGCGACCGCGGTCTGACGTACGAGCTGGACCGCAACGGCAACCAGTGGGCCTGGCTGGGCGATCCGCACGGTCAGGGCGCGATCGTCACCGGCTCGCACCTGGACTCAGTCCCGGACGGCGGCGCCTACGACGGCCCGCTCGGGGTGGTCTCCTCCTTCGCCGCGCTGGACGAACTGCGGGCCCGCGGGAGCGAGTTCACCAAGCCGCTGGCGATCGTCAACTTCGGTGACGAGGAGGGCGCCCGGTTCGGCGTGGCCTGCATCGGCTCCCGGCTGACCGCCGGAGTGCTCTCCCGCGAGGCCGCGTACGAGCTGCGCGACGCCGACGGCCGGCGGCTGCCCGACGCGATGGAGAAGGCCGGCTACGACCCGACCGCGCTCGGCGCGGACGACGAGCGGCTGTCCCGGATCGGCGCCTTCGTCGAACTCCACGTCGAGCAGGGCCGCTGCCTCGCCCAGGGGCAGCCGGTCGGCGTGGCGGGCGCGATCTGGCCGCACGGCCGCTGGCGGTTCGACTTCCACGGCGAGGCCAACCACGCCGGGACCACCCGGATCGAGGACCGCCGCGACCCGATGCTGACCTACGCCAACACGGTGCTCGCCGCCCGCAAGAAGGCGAAGCTGGCGGGCGCGCTGGCCACCTTCGGCAAGGTCGCGGTCGAGCCCAACGGCACCAACGCGATCGCCTCGCTGGTGCGCGGCTGGCTGGACTCCCGGGCCGCCGACGAGCGCACCCTGACCGAACTGGTCGCCGAGATCGAGCGGGCCGCCGCCGAGCGCGGCGAGCGCGACGGCGTCCGGGTCGAGCTGACCCGCGAGTCCTACACCCCGGTGGTGGACTTCGACGGCCCGCTGCGCGACCGGCTCGCCAAGCTGCTGGACGCCCCGGTGCTGCCCACCGGCGCCGGACACGACGCCGGGATCCTGGCGTCCGCGATCCCCACCGCCATGCTGTTCGTGCGCAACCCCACCGGCGTCTCGCACTCCCCGGCCGAGCACGCCGAGGAGGCCGACTGCCTGGCCGGGGTCGCCGCCCTCGCCGACGTACTGGAGGACCTGGCGTGTCAGTGACCCCTTCGGCGACGTACTGGGCGCAGTACGCCTGGCTGCCGCACCACAACGGGCCGGTGGTCGAGCCGGACGTGCTGATCACCGTCGGTGCGGACGGCCGGATCGCCGCTGTGACGCCGGACAGCGGGCCCTGCCCGCCCGGCGCCGTCCGGCTGGACGGGCTGCTGCTGCCCGGCCAGGCGAACGCCCACTCGCACGCCTTCCACCGGGCGCTGCGCGGGCACGTCCAGGTCGGCTCCGGGACCTTCTGGACCTGGCGCGACACCATGTACCGGTTCGCCGGCGCGCTCGACCCGGACAGCTACCTGGCGCTCGCCACCGCCGTCTACGCCGAGATGGCGCTCGCCGGGATCAGCGCCGTCGGCGAGTTCCACTACCTGCACCACGCGCCCGGCGGCGCCCGCTACACCGACCCGAACGCGATGGGCGAGGCGCTGATCGAGGCCGCCGCCCGGGCCGGCATCCGGATCACCCTGCTGGACACCTGCTACCTGTCCTCGGGCTTCGGCGCCGAACCGACCCACCCGCAGCTGCGGTTCAGCGACGGCGACGCCGAGGCCTGGGCGGCCCGGGCGGACGCGCTCAAGCCGCGCGAGCACGCCCGGATCGGCGCCGCCATCCACTCCGTCCGGGCCGTCCCGGCCGAGCAGTTGGGCACCGTCGCGCACTGGTCGGCGATGCGCGGTGCGCCGCTGCACGTCCACCTGTCCGAGCAGACCGCCGAGAACGACGCCTGCCTCGCCGCGCACGGCGTCACCCCGACCCGGCTGCTCGCCGACCACGGCGCGCTCGGCCCGCGGACCTCGGCCGTGCACGCCACCCACCTGACCGACGAGGACGTCAAGCTCCTGGCGGACTCGGGGACGACCGTCTGCATGTGCCCCACCACCGAGCGGGACCTCGCCGACGGCATCGGCCCGGCCCGGCGACTCGCCTCGGCGGGCAGCCCGATCTCGCTGGGCAGCGACAGCCACGCGGTGATCGACCCGTGGGAGGAGGCGCGGGCGCTGGAACTGGACGAGCGGCTGCGGACCCGCACCCGCGGCCACTGGACGGCCAACGCGCTGCTGCGGGCCGGCGGCGAGGACGGACACGCCTCGCTCGGCTGGCCCGAGGCGGGCAGGATCGAGGCCGGGGCGCTCGCCGACTTCACGGTGATCGCGCTGGACTCGGTCCGTACGGCCGGGCCGCCGCCCCGGCTCGGCGCCGAGATCGCCGTCTTCGCGGCCTCGGCGGCGGACGTGCGGCACCTGGTGGTCGGCGGGCGGCACGTCGTCCGGGACGGCGTGCACCAGCTGGTGGCCGACGTGCCGGGGGCGCTGCGTTCCGCGATCGGCGCACTGGACTACTGAAATTTTGGCCAACTCCCTTCGGAAGGCGTTGTCTTGAGCACCAGGACCACCTTGATCACGGGCATCGGCAGCCTGGTCACCAACGACCCCGGTCACGGCACCGGGCCGCTCGGCCTGCTGACCGACGCGGCCGTGGTGGTCGACGGCGACACCGTCGCCTGGGTCGGCCCGGCCGCGCAGGCCCCGGCGGCGGACGAGCGCTTCGACGCCGGGGGCCGGGCGCTGCTGCCCGGCTTCGTCGACTCGCACGCCCACCTGGTGTTCGCGGGGGACCGTACGGCCGAGTTCAACGCCCGGATGTCCGGGCAGTCGTACTCGGCGGGCGGTATCCGGACGACGGTGGCGGCGACCAGGGCGGCGAGTGATGCCGAACTGGAGGCCAACCTGGCCGGGTTCGTCCGGGAGGCGCTGCGGCAGGGGACCACCACCATCGAGTGCAAGTCCGGGTACGGGCTGACGGTCGAGGACGAGGCTCGGGCGCTGCGGATCGCCGCCCAGTACACGCCGGAGACGACGTACCTGGGCGCGCACATCGTGGCGCCCGAGTACGCCGAGGACCCGGCGGGCTATGTGGACCTGGTGACCGGCGAGATGCTGGAGGCCTGTGCGCCGCACGCCCGTTGGGTGGACGTGTTCTGCGAGAAGGGCGCCTTCGACGGCGACCAGGCGCGGGCGGTGCTGACGGCGGGCATCGAGCGGGGGCTGACGCCCAGGGTGCACGCCAACCAGCTGACGTACGGGCCGGGGGTGCAGCTCGCGGTGGAGCTGGGGGCGGCCTCGGCGGACCACTGCACGCATCTGACCGATGAGGACGTGGCGGCGCTGGCGGGGTCGGCGACGGTGGCGACGCTGCTGCCGGGGGCGGAGTTCTCCACCCGGGCCGAGTACCCGAGCGGGCGGCGGCTGCTGGACGCGGGGGCGGTGGTGGCGCTGTCCACGGACTGCAACCCGGGCTCCAGCTTCACGAGTTCGATGGCGTTCTGCATCGCGGTCGCGGTGCGGGAGATGGGGATGACGCCGGACGAGGCGGTCTGGGCCGCCACAGCCGGGGGCGCCCACGCTCTGCGGCGCAGTGACGTCGGGTCGGTGGCGGTGGGGGCGCGGGCGGACCTGCTGCTGCTGGACGCCCCGTCGCACGTGCACCTGGCGTACCGCCCGGGCGTGCCGCTGACGGCGGCGGTCTGGCGCGCGGGCGTCCGCGAGGTCTGAGCCTTCGGACGACAGACGGCCCCCGCGCCCCCGGGGTGGCGGGCGCGGGGGCTCTTCGCTAGTTGGTGAGGTGGTCGAACTCGCCGGCCTTGGCGCCCTGGAGGAACACGGCGAACCTGGGCGAAGCCGTGCGGACGATGACGTCTCCCTCATCGGACTCGCGAAGTTCGATCAGCCCGTCGTCGACAGTGCGAACCTCGACGCAGTCAGCGTTGGAGCCGGAGTAACTGGACTTCTGCCAAAGAGAGTTAGACATACTTGCTTTCCATGTCTTTCTTGATGGATCGAATGAAATCTCGCGACTCGCCTACCGAGAGGGCAGCCGAGTCAATCTGGGCAAGTAGCGACCGGAACCGAGCTGTGTGGGCTGGTGCATCGAATAGAAAGTTGCCGACGCCCGAGTCCGCCTGGACCGTGTCGAGTTCCTGCACCGGTCCTTCGGCGTAGGTGAAGTTCTCGTTCGGGAGTGGGATCGTATCGGCGTCGAACAGGACGACTCGAACTGAGATATTGCGCTGCCCGGAAACATCCACCAGGGCGCCGAGTTGCTCAGCGTGGATCTTGGATCCACCGAACTGCATGCGCAGCGCCGCCTCATGGATGTAAGCGGTGAAGGGGGTCGCTTCGGACCGGACGATGTGTTGACGACGCAGGCGGAAGGCCGCTCTCAGATCGACCTCGTGACTCGGAAGCGGCGGATAGGAGCGGGCGAAGACGGCCGAGGCATAGTCGTTCGTCTGGAGCAGCCCGTGGATGAAGGCCATCGTGTAGGCCGAGAGCCCCCGTGCGTGGCCTTCGATCTCGGCGACCTCAAGGAAGTCCTGTGACAGGCGGCCGCGGTACTCCTCCCACCAGCCACCCTTGTCCCGGTCTGTGATGATCTCCGCCAAGGCTTCGATCAGGGGCTCGTTGACGCACATGCACAACGCCGCGATCGTGCGCAGGCGTTCGACGCTGATGCCGGTCTTGCCGCTCTCCATCTGCGTGACATGAGCGGGATTGATGCCCAGCGCACGGGCGAGTTGGCTGCCGCCAAGCCCCGCCTGCTCTCGCATCCTACGCAGCTCGGCGCCCAGCCGCAGTTGACGGAGGGTTGGGTTCGGTCGAAGCGCCATGGGGCCCTCTCTGCTGGTCGTGGGACCAGTCTGCCGCAGAGAGACTGCCACGTTAGAGGGAACTTCTCGCGCTCCGCCACAAATCTGTGGCGGAGCGCGCTATCGTCATTCTCAGCTCGATCCGACGGATCGTCAGTAATGCCTGCATCAAGGGCAGTAGGTGCCTGCTGCCCTCCGCGCGCCGCAGAGCAGCCACCCCGGCCTGGCTCACGGCGACGACCGTCGTTCCTTCACCCCTCTCCCCTCGTGGAGGTTCCCGTGTGCACCCGTAACACTCCCTCGCTCACCCTCTCCCGGCAGGCCCTGCGGGACGCCATGACCCGCAGCGGCTGGGACGCCGACGCGATCTTCAACGCCGAACTCGCCCTCTGCGAGCTCATCGTCAACGCCTGGCGGCACGCCGCCACCCCGGCCCCCGTCGTCTGGTTCTCCATCCTCGGCCCCACCCTCCGCGTCACCGTCTCCGACGAGAGCGACGCCCTCCCGCAGTCCCGCACTCCCGCCGGCCTCGCCGGGACCGGCCGTGGCCTCCAGCTCGTCGAGGGCCTCACCCACCGCTGGGGCGTCGACCCCCAGAAGCGCGGCAAGACCACCTGGTACGAGCTGGACGCCGCCTCGTGACCCGCGAACCCGTCGCCCCGGACGACCCCCGGATGCGCGACTACACCGAACCCCAGATCACCATCCTCCTGGGCGAGTTGCACCGCCGCGGCCTCCCGCACGGCCTCCTCTGGGGCTCCGCCGGCACCCCCGAGACCACCCTCGACGGCCGGATCCTCGTCGACTTCGGCAACGCCCCCGTCAGCACCCTCCTCAACCTCCTCCACCTCCTCCGCGACCTGGAGCGCGACGAACCGTGGCACCGGTGAACTTCTTCGTCGGCGCGGTCCTCCTCGCCCTCCTCGCCCTCGCCGTCACCACCGTCTCCCTCGGCGTCATCGCCACCCTCAAGATGCAACGCCCCGACGACGGCGACTGAACGCGCGAAGGCCCCCGCCCGGGACGGCGAGGGCCTCGCGGGCCCCCATGCGTTCCGCCGCGAACCGGGCTGGACGCCACTTTCTTTTGACCTCCAGGTCAAAAATGGTGTTACGGTGGAGCCATGGGCAGGCCGAAGGAGTTCGATCCGGACGAGGCGGTGGAGCGCGCCATGGGCGTGTTCTGGCGCAAGGGATACGCCGCGACGACGCCGCAGAACCTCGTGGACGGGATCGGCATCGGCAGGGGCAGTCTGTACAACACCTTCGGCAGTAAGCGCGCCTTGTTCGAGCGGGCGCTCAAGCGCTACCGCGACTCGCAGGCCGAGTGGCTGGAGGCGCTTCTCGATCACCCCGGTTCGGCGAAGGATCGACTGCGGGGTGCGCTGGAGGCGCTGATCGAGCTCGACCTGGGTGACCCGGATCGGCGCGGCTGCATGGCGGTCAACACCGCCGCCGAGTTGGCTACCTCGGACGCTGGAGCGAGGGACGCGGCGCGCAGGATGTTCGCGCGTACGGAGAGTGCGTTGCGGGCGACCGTTGAGGAAGGTCAGCGGGCCGGTGAGATCGCCGTTGGCCGCGACGCGGCGGCGGTGGCGGCCTGGTTGCTCGCGACGGTGATCGGCATGCGCGTGCTGGCGAAGACCGCCGAGGACGCAACGCAGTTGAGGCGGGTCGTGGACGCGGCGATCGGGTCGTTGTAGTCCGACGCCTGCCGGTCGGTGCTGTCTTCATTTTTTGCGGCCCAGTTTTGTACCTGCAATTCAAATATCTTCAAGGAGTCTGACATGGAGCTCGATCTCGCAGGGAAGACCGCAGTCGTCACCGGAGCCAGCCGAGGCGTGGGTCTCGCGATCACCCGGCAGCTCATCGCCGAGGGGGTCCGCGTGGTGGGTGCGGCCCGCACGATCACGGCCGAGCTGAAGGAGGCCGGGGCCCACCCGGTCGCGGTGGACCTGAGCACGCCGGAAGGCGCCGAGGAGTTGGGGGCGCAGGCGCTCGCGGAACTGGGTGGGGTGGACATCCTGGTCAACAACCTGGGCGGCGGCGACTCGTTCACCTTCGGCGGGTTCCTCGCGACCGACGACAACCTGTGGGCGCAGAGCTTCGAGGTCAACCTGTTCGGCACGGTCCGGGTCACCCGTCGACTGCTGCCGAGCCTCCTGGAGCGCCGCGGTTCGGTGGTGAACATCTCGTCGATGACCGCACGCCTGCCGGGCACGGGCCCGATCGAGTACGGCGCTGCCAAGGCGGGTCTCAACGCATTCGGCAAGGCGCTGTCCGAGGAGTTCGGCCCCCAGGGTGTACGGGTGAACACCGTCTCTCCCGGTCCGACGCGTACCGGCATATGGGAGGACGCCGACGGCTTCGGTGCCCGCCTCGCAGAGGCGAACGGTGTGGGGCACCGCGACTTCGTTGCCGGGGTGCCCGCGGCGATGGGCCTGACCACCGGCCGCATGGTCGAACCCGATGAGGTCGCGGCCGTCGTCGCGTTCCTCGTCTCGGACCGCGCGGCAAGCGTCACCGGCGCTGATTACGTCGTCGAGGGCGGCGGCATCAAGACCGTGTGAAACGACTGGCGCCGCTGGGGCGGTGAGGAGATGCCCGCCCCGTCTGAGTCCGGCGCAGGAAGCCGGCCCGGCCGACTTCCTGCGCGCTCGGGTTCTACTTGGGGGTGTTGCCGTCAGCCAGGACCTGGATCAGGATGCGTCCTTCGGGATCCGTTACGACCGCAGATGCTGCCACGACCACCCGGTTGAACTCGGGGGCGTCGGGACCGTCGTAGTACTCGGTCCGTGCCATATGATCAGCTCTCCCTCCCTGCACGCCGACGTATCAATCCAGGCAGGCCAAGGCGTTGGCGACGAGGGAACGCGCTGCGGCGCCGCGCGCTGCGCCCTGTGAGAGCCGATCAAAGGCGCGGGCATACAGATCGACCTGGCCGGGCTCCGTAAGCGTCGAGGCGGCATCCAGTGTGTCCGCATGGACCCTGGTGTCATCGAAGATCGTGAAGGTCGGCATGGGCCACACGGTCCGCTGCGCCGCGAACGGGATGATGCCCACAGCGACGTTCGGGAGATCCATGGCTTCGAGCAGGTGGCCCAGTTGTGCCGCCATGGCCTCGGCGTCGCACACGCGGTACCGCAGCACTGACTCCTCCAGGACGAACGAGAAGCGGTGCGCGCCGTTGTTCAGCACGGCGTTGCGCTTCATGCGGGCCGCCACGGCATCGTCCACGTCGTTCGGGGTTCCCCGAAAGTCCGCGATGGACGACAGCAGGGCGGCGGCGTATCTGGGTGTCTGGAGGAATCCGGGGATCACGTCGGAGACGTAGACCCGGAACGTCTTGGTCTGTCGGTACAGGTCCCCGGTGGACTCTTGCAGCCGACGTAGGCCGCTTCGCTGGAGTTGTCGCCACCGCACATGAGCGTCGGCGGACTGCCGATTGGCGGCGATCAGGTCGGGGACTTGGCCGTCGGCGTCACAGGCTCGGCACCAGGCCCTGATGTCGGCGTCAGAGGGAGGTGTTCTGGCGTTCTCGATCCGGGATGACTTCGATTCCGACCAGCCGCACTTGGCGGCCAGCTCCCGCCCGCTGATCCCCGCGTCCTTCCGGATCCCGCTCAGTCGGCCGGCAAGGGCCTCGCGGGCCTTCTGGACGCTTGGGGAGGGGTGCGCAGGCATGGAGCCGGCCTTAGTCAGATCTCGTACTGGTGATGCGGGACCGCTCGTTCCCAGACTGCTTCGAACGCACTGGCGCACAGCTCCACGGTCTCCGGGTCTGCCGTGATCTCGTCCTCGACCACGGCACCGTCGCCGGAGAAGTGGTGTACCCGAAGCAGTGCACCGTCGAAGAGCCAGAAGTCGTTTCCCGGCAGGGGGATGCTCGTGGCCCGTCGCCGAGGCAACCAGCGGACGTCCTCGCCCGCCGTGACGTTGGCGTGGGTGACGTAGTGCTCCCAGCGGATGTACTCGGACACGGGCTCGGACACGATCCGAGCCCGACGGATGATCACGCCCCGGGCCACGGTGTCCGCGACCAGCTGGTCGTAGGGGTGCCACCAGGCCTCACGGTCTTCCCAGTTGACCCGTTCACCGCGCTGCCACGCCTCGAAGCGTTCTGTCGGGGCGTATGAGTCCCGCAGTTCCAGATGGACGGCGGACCGGCAGCACTGTTCAAGCAGTTCAGCGAAGTTGGGCACGCTCGATGACATCACACGCCTCCCTGATCATGGGCACCATTCGGGCTGGAAGCCTGACGATGGACTCGTCGCCGGGCACCGGGCCGTTCGCGGGGCTGCTCCCCTCGCAGTCCGCCTGAGTCTGGGGGTGCGGGTTCCATCCCTGGAAGAGGATCTCCTGAGCCACCGGGTCCACCCACACGGTGGGGCAGTGGTCCCGATCGGTGTTGGGGTCGATGCCAACGAACTCCACGGCCATGGCCGGCTCCCTGGTCTAGGCGCTTGCTCGGGCTTGCACAAGCTTGTCCAAGCAGCTGATACGTAGTCAATATATGGATTTGACCGATTCGTTGGCGTGCAAGCTCATGCAAGTTCGTAGAGATCGGCGCCTCATCGTCCGTAACGTCGCTCATGCCGATGAGGCGGATGGCAGAGGGTTTCCTCGGTCGGACCACCAGCGGAAGGGGAAGAACATGGGCAAGCGCGGAGGCGGGTCCGGCGACGGCAAGGGCGGCGGGCAGCAGGATGACAGCAACAAGGGTGCCGGGCACGGCGGTGGCGGGTCCGACGAGGGTGGCAACACCTCCGACGGCTCGTCCCCGGCGGGCGGCGGCAAGTGACTGGCGAATCGCGCAAGGAGGCGAGCCCCCAGGGGCTCGCCTCCGCGCTGGTGGCCGACGGCGTACTGTCCTCGGACTGGCTTCCCTCCTTCAACGCCGTACCCCGTGAACTGTTCGTCCCGGACCGTATCTGGCCGGGCATCGCGGACGGCACGCGACAGAACCCCGTGGTGTACCGGTCGCAGGACCCCGGCTCATGGCGGCGGGCGGTCTACTCGGACATCCCGTTGACCACGCAGTGGGATGACGGGGAGCACGCTGGCGACGGACTCGGCACAACCCCGACTTCGTCCAACTCCATGCCCACCATGGTGTTCTCGATGCTCCGGGACCTCGATGTGCGCCCGGGGGACAGGGTGCTGGAGGTCGGTGCCGGCACGGGCTGGAACGCGGGCCTGCTGGCCCACCGCCTGGGGAACCTCAACGTGGTGACGGTCGAGTACGATCCGGACGTCGCCCGCGGTGCTCGCGCGAACCTGGAGCGGGCCGGACTCGCGCCGACTGTCGTAGAGGGCGACGGACAGCAGGGCTGGCCGGACGGCGCTCCGTACGACCGGATCATCGCCACCTGCCCCCTGCTGGAGATCCCGCCCGCATGGCTGGCCCAGACGGCGCCCGGCGGGATCATCGTGGCGCCGTTCGGCACCGAGTACGGCGGCGAGCAGATCGTCCGGCTGACCGTCAATGACGACGGCACCAGCGGCAGCGGCCGGTTCACCCGGAGCTCGGCGTTCATGCGGCTGCGCCAACAGCGTACGGACCGGCCGCCCTTCGAGGACTACCTCCACGGGCAGGAGTGGCCCGCCGACGCGGTGAGGTCCACCACGACGCTCGCCCCGCCGGACACCGGCGGGTGGTTCGAGCAGTTCGTCATCGGTGCGGCCGTCCCCGGCGCCTTCTGGCGGGCGGAGCGCTACGACGACGGCGCGTACACCCTCTGGCTCTACAGCCGGGACACCCGATCCTGGGCGTCCGCCGACTACCAGCGGGGCCGCACCGAGTACGAGGTGTACCAGTCCGGCCCCCGGAGCCTCTGGGACGAGGTGGAGGCCGCCTGGCGCTGGTGGGAAGACCAGGGCCGCCCCGGCTTCGGCCGCTTCGGCCTCACGGCCACCCCGGACGCCCACACCGTCTGGCTCGACTCCCCGGAGAACCCGGTGCCCGAACGCGTCGCAAGGGGAGACCAAGGGTGACCCGGCGCAGGAAGTCGGCCGGGCCGACTTCCTGCGCGTTCAGGGGCCCTGCTCAGGTCACGGCCAACGACCCGCGCAGGAAGTGCAGTTCGTGCAGCAGCAGGTTCTCAGCCGTTGCCTCGTCGGTCGGCCGGTGGCCGGCGCCGCGCAGGGGGAGGACCTCGTGCGGGCGGCCGGCGGCGAGGAGGGCGGCGGAGAGCCGCAGGGTGTGGACGGGGAAGACGTTGTCGTCGGCGAGGCCCTGGACCAGCAGGAGGGGGCGGCTCAGGTTCGGGGCCTCGGTGATCAGGTCGCAGGAGGCGTAGTGCTCGGGGTGCTCGTCCGGGTGGCCGAGGAATCGTTCCTGCCAGTGGGTGTCGTAGAGCCGGTGGTCGGTGGGCGCGGCCCCGGCCGAGGCGGCGTGGAAGACGTCCGGGCGGCGCAGCACGGCGAGGGCGGCGAGGTAGCCGCCGTAGGACCAGCCGCGGATGGCGACCCGGTCGAGGTCGAGCAGGCCGGGCCGCAGCCGGGCGGTCTCCTGCAAGCTCTCGATCTGGTCCTCCAGGGCGGGACCGGCCTTGTCGCCCCAGATGGACTTCTCCCACAGCGGCCCGCGCCCCGGGGTGCCGCGGCCGTCCACCACCAGCACCGCGAAGCCCTGGTCGGCGAACCACTGGGACACCTGCTCGTGCCAGGCCCCGCCGGTGGTGACCTTCTGCATGGCCGGCCCGGCGTACGGGTCGAGCAGCACGGGCAGCGGGCCGTCGCCGGGGCGGTGGCCGGTGGGCAGGAAGAGGTGGGCGCGCAGTTCGCGCGGGCCGAGGCGGAGCGGCTCGGGGCGGGCGTCGACGGTGGGCGGCTCGGCGTACGAGGCGAGCGGGAGAGGCGGACGGCCCTCACGAAGGACGGTGGTGCGGGTGCCGTTGGTGAGCACCAGCGTGCCGCCCCGCTCCAGCCCGCTGTGCACGCCGGGGCCGCTGCTCAACTTCCTTGTGCCGACGCTCGGTTCGTACGTCCACAGGTGGGTGTCGGTCGGCTCGTCGGAGGCGGTGAACAGCACCCGCTCGCCTTCTGCGCCGACGACCGCCCGCAGGTGCAGCCCGGCCGGGGAGACAGGTGCGCCGTCGACGGTCAGGTGGCGGGTGCCGTCGAGATCGGCGGTGTCGACCAGCGCTCCGCCCGCCGTCCGGACCGGCAGCCCGGGCAGCAGTTCGACCCAGTGCGGGTCGGTGCGCTCGGCGAGTACCCGGGTGGCGCCGTCCGCCCCGATCGCCAGGGTGCGGACGGTCCGCTGGTCGCGGCTCTGCACGGCGGCGTACGGGCCGTGGCCGTCCCAGCCGACGGCGGTCACGTACTCGAACGCGGCGCGGTCCCACCGGACCTCCGTGCGGTGGCCGTCGAGGCCGAGCAGCCAGAGGGTGACCTCGGCGTTGGCGGTGCCGGCCAGCGGGTAGCGGATGGTGCGCGGGGGCTGCTGCGGGTCGGCGGGGTCGGCGAGGTACCAGCGGGTGACCGGTCGGTCGTCGACCCGGGCGACCAGCAGTCCGGTGCCGTCGGGGGACCACCAGTGGCCGCGGTCGCGGTACATCTCCCCGGCGGCGACGTACTCGGCCAGGCCGTAGCCGACGTCCTCGGCCTCGGGCTCGGCGAGGGCGCGGTCGCGGTCGCCACCCGTGCCGCCCGTGCCGTCGGTGTCGCCCGTGCCGCCCGTGCCGTCGGTGTCGACCACCCGCAGGGCGCCGCCGCTGACGTAGGCGATCCGGCGGCCGGTCGGGTCGAGGCGGGGGTCCTCCGGGGCGCCGGCGGAGGAGACCGGCCGTACCGAACCCGAGGCGGTGTCGGCCAGCCACAGCGTGCCGTCGAGTGCGAAGGCGGCCCGGGAGCCCGAGGCGTCGGTGGAGTACGCGGCGATGCCGCCGGAGGCACCGAGCGCGGCCGGGTCGGCGACCAGCCGTTCCGCGCCGGTCGCGGTGTCCAGCGCCCAGAGGCAGGTGATCGGGTCGGTGCCGCCCCGGCTGCGCAGGAACAGGACGGTGGCGCCGTCGGCGGTGGGCTGCGGCTGGACGGGGGCGCCCAGGGTGAACCGCCGGGTGCGGGCGAGCTGCCGGGGCAGTGAGTCGGTGGTCATGGCGGGGACCATAGGCACCCCCGCCCGGGCCCGTCGAGGCGGTAAGACGGCAGTGAGGGCGGAAAACGCCCGGGGCCGCCGTGGATCTCAGGAATCCACGGCGGCCCCGGAACTTCACCGGGCGGACGTCAGTGCACGTCGCCCATGAGCTTGACGACCTTCTTGCGGTACATCGCCAGCGCGATGCCCGCGACGATCGCCATGACGCCCTGGACCGCGAAGTACGCGGTGCTGCCGACCACCTTGTCGCCCAGCACCAGCTGGAAGATGGCGGCGACGCAGTCACCCGCGGTGACGGCGAGGAACCAGACGCCCATCATCTGGCTGGCGTACTTGGTCGGCGCCAGCTTGGTGGTGACGGACAGGCCGACCGGGGAGAGGGTGAGCTCGCCGACGGTCTGGACCAGGTAGACCATGGCCAGCCACAGCGGGGTGACCTTGGTGTCGCCGGAGGCGGAGGCCATCGCCAGCATCATGACGATGAAGGAGGCGCCGATCATCAGCAGGCCGAAGGCGAACTTCATGGTGGTGCTGGGGTTCTTCGACCGGCGGGCCAGCGCGACCCAGATCCAGGCGAAGACCGGGGCCAGCGCCATGATGTACAGCGGGTTGAGCGACTGGAACCAGCTGGACGGGAAGTTGAACCCGAACAGCGTGGACGCGGTGTGCTCGTCGGCGAAGATGTTCAGCGTCGAGCCGGACTGGTCGTAGATCATCCAGAACACGGCGGCGGCGATGAAGAACCAGATGTAGCCGCTCATCTTGGACTGCTCGTTGGCGTCGAGGTCCTTGTCGCGCTTCACCTTGGTGAAGACCAGGACCGGGATCGCCAGGCCCGCGATGGACAGCGGCCAGATCGCCCAGTTGATGGTGAAGTGGCCGGTGGCGGCGACGACCCCGTAGAAGACGGCGGCGATGGCCAGCCAGATGCCCGCCTTGGTGAAGATCTTCCGCTTCTCGTCCGGGGTGATCGGCGAGGTGACGAGGTTGCTCTTCGGGCTCAGGTGGCGGGTGCCCAGCAGGAACTGGCCCAGGCCGAGGGCCATGCCGACACCGGCGAGGGCGAAGCCCAGGTGCCAGTTGACGCTCTGGCCGACGGTGCCGATGACCAGCGGGGCCGCGAAGGCACCGAGGTTGATGCCCATGTAGAAGACGGTGAAGCCACCGTCGCGGCGCGGGTCGTTCGGGCCGTCGTAGAGGTGGCCGACCATCGTCGAGATGTTGGCCTTGAGCAGGCCGGAGCCGACCGCGATGAACGCGAGGCCGACGAAGAACGACGCGCTGAAGGGGACCGCCAGCAGGAAGTGGCCGATCATGATGATCGTGCCGCCGACCGCGACGGTCTTGCGGGCGCCGAGGAAGCGGTCAGCGATCCAGCCGCCCGGGAGGGCCAGCAGGTAGACCATGGCCGTGTAAACGCTGTACACGGCGGCGGCGACGGCCGTCTTCATGGCCAGGCCGCCGTCGGCGACGGAAGCGGTCATGTAGAGCACCAGCAGGGCGCGCATGCCGTAGTAGCTGAAGCGCTCCCACATCTCGCTCATGAAGAGAGTGGCGAGTCCCCGGGGATGGCCGAGGAAGGTCTTGCCGCCAGGAGTGGCCGACGTGATGCCGGTGTCCAGGGTCGTAGACGCCATGAGTAGTGGTTCCTTGCCTGATCGCGTCCGCCTAGGGGGGTGGCGGCGGACGAACTTGAACCACTCTACGTGGCGATATTTGGCGTTATCAGATGACAAAAGCCACGAATCAGGTATGGGAATGGCAAAGTTCGGGGCAGATCTTCCCGGCGTATCCATGGTAGGCGGGCATCTCTCCCTTAGGTTTCAAGATCCAAGTGGAGATTCTTCGCCGAACGACCGGTAGACGACGCCCCGTTGACCCCGGATGGCCCCTTGTATAACGATCACGCTCTGTGAACTACCTCACAGGGCGTACGGCCATACCCGAGCGGACTACCATCACCACATGACCTGTGTGCTGCTCGCCGAGGACGATCCGGCGATCTCCGAACCGCTCGCCCGGGCCCTGCGACGCGAGGGCTATGAGGTGCTCGTCCGCGAGGACGGTCCGACCGCACTCGCCGCCGGCCTCACCGAGGAGGTCGATCTCGTCGTCCTCGACCTCGGCCTGCCCGAGATGGACGGCCTCGAGGTCTGCCGCCGTCTGCGCGCCGACGGCAAGAGCTGCCCCGTACTGGTGCTCACCGCCCGTGCCGACGAGGTGGACACCGTGGTCGGCCTGGACGCCGGCGCCGACGACTACGTCACCAAGCCCTTCCGCCTGGCCGAACTGCTCGCCCGCGTCCGGGCCCTGCTCCGGCGCGGCAACGTCGACCAGCTCACCACCGGCGCGCACGGGGTGAAGATCGACATCGAGTCCCACCGCGCCTGGCTCGGCGAGGAGGAGCTGACCCTCTCCGCCAAGGAGTTCGAGCTGCTGCGCGTCCTGGTCCGCGACGCCGGCCGGGTGGTCACCCGCGAGGAGATCATGCGGCAGGTCTGGGACACCACCTGGTGGACCTCGACCAAGACCCTGGACATGCACATCTCCTGGCTCCGCAAGAAGCTCGGCGACGACGCGGCGAACCCGCGCTACATCGCCACCGTGCGCGGAGTCGGGTTCCGGTTCGAGAAGAATTAGCCCCGTACGGAGATCGAGGCCGGGCGGCGGCCGATGAAGCGGAACACCTCGGGGAGCAGCAGCGTGAAACGCCGGATGATCAACTCGCTGCTGGTCGTCGTCCTGGTGGTCGTCGTGGTGTTCTGCGTGCCGCTCGCCCTCGTCGAGAAGCGCACCATCGTCAACTCGGCCCAGGATCGGGTCGACGCGACCGCCGTTCGGGTGCTCGCCCTCGTCGAGAGCCGGCTCACCGCCGGTGAGTCGGTCAAGGAGGGGCGCGTCTTCGAGAGCCAGGTCACCGAGGGCAGCTACGTCGAGGTGCAGATCCCCGGCCAGCCCGTGCTCTCGGCCGGCGACCGCCCGGCCGGGAACCACCTGCTGAAGGCCGTCGAGCACGGCATCAGCGGTGAGATCGTCACCGTCGAGCAGTCCCGCGAGGACGTCGACCACGAGATCGCCAACAACCTGCTGCTGCTCGGCGTGGTCGCCCTGCTGGCCATCCAGGCCGCCGTGGCGCTCGCCGTCTGGCAGGCCAAACGGCTCGCCCGGCCGCTCACCGACCTCGCCGAGACCGCCGAACGGCTCGGCTCCGGTGACCCGCGCCCGCGCGACCGCCGGTACGGGGTGCCCGAACTGGACCGGATCGCCGAGGTGCTGGACACCAGCGCCGAGCGGATCGCCAGGATGCTCACCGCCGAACGCCGGCTCGCCGCCGACGCCTCCCACCAGCTGCGCACCCCGCTCACCGCGCTGTCGATGCGGCTGGAGGAGATCACCGCCCTCGCCGAGGAGCCGGAGACCGTCAAGGAGGAGGCGACCATCGCCCTCCAGCAGGTCGAGCGGCTCACCGACGTCGTCCAGCGGCTGCTGACCACCCAGCGCGACCCGCGCAGTCCCACGGCCGTCGCCTTCGACCTGGACGAGGTGATCAAGCAGCAGGTGGAGGAGTGGGGCCCGACGCTGCGCGAGCGGGGCCGGGTGCTGTCCCTGGAAGGCCTGCACGGGGTCACCGCGGTCGGCACCCCGGGCACGGTGGCCCAGGTGCTCGCCACCCTGATCGAGAACTCGCTGATGCACGGCGCCGGGACGATCACCCTGCGGGTGCGGCCCTCCGGCACCTCGGTGGTGGTGGAGGTCCAGGACCAGGGCGCCGGGGTGCCCGCCGACCTCGGCAACCGGGTGTTCGAGCGGGCGGTCAGCGGCCGCAACTCCACCGGCATCGGCCTGGCCGTCGCCCGTGACCTCGCGGAGGCGGACGGCGGGCGGCTGGAGCTGCTCTCGCTGAAGCCCGCGGTGTTCGCGCTCTTCCTCGGCCGCAGCCACGACGACTGACGGCCGGGGGCGCGGCGGCCGGACGAACGGGCCGGAACGCCGCTACTCGGCCTTGGCGTAGCGGATCTGCTCGGCGGCCAGCATCAGCTCGGCCTGGGCGGCCAGCTCCTGGCCGCTGGCGCCGTCGACGGCCTCGGCGGCCAGTGCGGCCGGTGCGGTCTGGGCGGTCGGCTCGGGCTCCGGGAGGGCCTTGAACACCCAGGTGCGGTACGAGATGAACCGGAACACGGTGGCGATGGCGAGGCCGACCACCTTGGCGCCGATCTGCTCGTAGCTCGTGTCCAGGCCGAGCACGTACCGGGAGAAGCCGAGCACGCCGGTCTCGATCAGCATGCCGATGCCGCTGAACACCAGGAACAGCGTGATCTCCCGCTTGCGGGAGGCGGCGTCGCGGTCCCGGTACAGCCAGTAGCGGTAGCCCAGGTAGTTGGTGGCGATCGCGATCACCGTGGCGACGACGTTGGACCGCAGTGAGGCCAGGCCCATCCCGTTGAGGCAGACCCAGAACACGGCGAAGTTGACCACCACGCCGCTCAGGCCGACGATGCCGAACTTCACGACTTCGCCGGAAAACCCACTCGACACCTTCTGCAGGAGCGAGGGGTTCGAAGCTGCGGTCGTCGCCATACCGGGTGGCCTCCATGTACCTACGGGAAAAGGGTGTCCCACTGGGCCGGGGGCACCCCTTGAGCCCTGCGTGCACGCACATGATCCGACCGCGCGGACGAGGACCTAGCCGTCCAGGCTACCTGCTTCCACCGAACGGCTCAGCCGTACTACCCCGGGGTTGACATCTACGCGCGTCCACTACTCACGGCCCCACCTCGGCTCCAAGGCCCCCCACCGGCCCGGATATCCTGGCCGGGTGACTTCCCCGGGCAATGTGAATTTTCCAGTGGTGGGCATGATCGGCGGCGGGCAGCTGGCCCGCATGGCACACCAGGCGGGCATCCCGCTCGGGGTCAGGTTCAAGCTCCTCGCCGACACCCCCCAGGACTCCGCCGCACAGGTGGTCTCCGACGTCGTCCTCGGTGACTACCGCGACCTCGACACCCTGCGCCGCTTCGCGGCCGGCTGCGACGTGATCACCTTCGACCACGAGCACGTCCCCACCGAGCACCTGCGGGCCCTGGAGGCCGACGGCATCGCCGTCCGCCCCGGCCCGGAGGCGCTGGTCAACGCCCAGGACAAGGGCGTGATGCGGGCCAAGCTCGACTCCGTCGGGGTGCCCTGCCCCCGGCACCGGATCGTCGCCGACCCGGCCGACGTCACCGCCTTCGCGAACGAGGGCGCGGGCTACCCGGTCGTGCTGAAGACCGTCCGCGGCGGCTACGACGGCAAGGGCGTCTGGGTCGTCGACGACGAGCAGGAGGCCCAGGCCCCGTTCCTGGCCGGCGTCCCGGTGCTGGCCGAGGAGAAGGTCGACTTCGTCCGCGAGCTGGCCGCCAACGTGGTCCGCTCGCCCAGCGGCCAGGCCGTCGCCTACCCGGTGGTCGAGAGCGTCCAGGAGAACGGCGTCTGCGCCGAGGTCACCGCCCCCGCGCCGGACCTCGACCCGGCCCTGTCCGACGAGGCCCAGCAGCTCGCCCTGCGGATCGCCGGCGACCTCGGCATCGTCGGCCACCTCGCCGTCGAGCTGTTCCAGACCCGGGACGGCCGGATCCTGGTCAACGAGCTGGCCATGCGCCCGCACAACTCCGGGCACTGGACCCAGGACGGTGCGGTCACCTCGCAGTTCGAGAACCACCTGCGGGCCGTCCTCGACCTCCCGCTCGGCGACCCCCGGCCGCGCGCCAAGTGGACCGTCATGGTCAACGTCCTCGGCGGCGACTACCCGGACATGTACCACGCCTTCCTGCACTGCATGGCCCGCGACCCCGGGCTGCGGATCCACATGTACGGGAAGGACGTGAAGCCCGGCCGCAAGGTCGGCCACGTCAACGTCTTCGGGGACGACCTCGACGACGTCCGCGAGCGCGCCCGCCACGCGGCCGCCTACCTGCGAGGAACGATCACCGAATGACCTCTCCTGTCGTTGGCATCGTGATGGGCTCGGACTCCGACTGGCCGGTCATGGAGGCCGCCGCCCAGGCCCTGGACGAGTTCGAGATCCCCTACGAGGTGGACGTCGTCTCCGCCCACCGGATGCCCCGCGAGATGGTCGCGTACGGCGAGAACGCCCACCGGCGCGGCCTGAAGGCGATCATCGCGGGCGCCGGCGGCGCCGCCCACCTGCCGGGCATGCTCGCCTCCGTCACCCCGCTGCCGGTCATCGGCGTGCCCGTGCCGCTGCGCTACCTGGACGGCATGGACAGCCTGCTGTCGATCGTCCAGATGCCGGCCGGCGTCCCGGTGGCCACCGTCTCGGTGGCCGGCGCGCGCAACGCCGGCCTGCTCGCGGTGCGGATGCTCGCGGCCTTCGACCCGGAGCTCGCCGAGAAGATGACCGACTTCCAGGCCGAGCTGAACAACCAGGCCACCGAGAAGGGCAAGAAGCTCCGGGCCAAGGTGGCCGGCTCCTCCTCCTTCGGCTTCGGCAAGTGAGCCCGTCCGGCGGGGTGGGGTAGAACAGCCCGTATGACCTCCGACTCCCTCACCCCGCTGGACCGCGCCCGCGCCCTGCTGCGCACCGCCCCCGTGGTGGACGGCCACAACGACCTCCCCTGGGCGATGCGCGAGCAGGTCGGCTACGACCTCACAGCGCTCGACCTCACCACCGACCAGGCCGGCCGCCTGCACACCGACTTCGCCCGCCTCGCGGAGGGCGGGGTCGGCGCGCAGTTCTGGTCCGTCTACGTGCCGACCGCGCTGACCGGGGACCACGCGGTGAGCGCCACCCTGGAACAGATCGACTTCGTCCGCACCCTGGTCGAGCGCTACCCAGACCGGCTGCGCCTGGCCCGTACCGCCGCCGACGTCGAGGCCGCCCGCGCCGACGGCCGGATCGCCTCGCTGATGGGCGCCGAGGGCGGCCACTCGATCGACTGCTCGCTGGCCACCCTGCGCGCCCTGTACGAGCTGGGCGTGCGCTACCTGACGCTCACCCACAACGACAACGTGCCGTGGGCCGACTCCGCGACCGACAAGCCGGTGGCCGGCGGGCTGACCCGGTTCGGCGAAGAGGTCGTCCGGGAGATGAACCGGCTGGGCATGCTGGTCGACCTCTCGCACGTCTCCGCCGACACCATGCGGGACGCCCTGCGGGTCACCGAGGCGCCGGTCGTCTTCTCGCACTCCTCCGCGCGCGCGATCTGCGACCACCCGCGCAACATCCCGGACGACGTGCTCGCCCAGCTGCCCGCCAACGGCGGCATCGCGATGGCCACCTTCGTGCCGAAGTTCATCCTCCCCGCCGCCGTCGAGTGGACCCTGTCCGCCGACGAGAACATGCGCGCCCACGGCTTCCACCCGCTGGACACCACCCCGCCGGCCATGGAGCGCCAGCACGCCTACGAGGCCGCCAACCCGCGCCCGATCGCCACCCCGGCCACCGTCGCCGACCACCTCGACCACATGCGCGAGGTCGCCGGCATCGACCACATCGGCATCGGCGGCGACTTCGACGGCACCGCCTTCCTGCCGGACGGCCTGGACTCGGTGGCCGGCTACCCCAACCTGGTCGCCGAACTCCTCGGCCGCCACTGGTCGGAGGCCGACCTGGCCAAGCTCACCTGGCACAACGCCGTCCGCGTCCTGCGCGACGCCGAGTCGGTCGCCGCCACGCTGCGCACCAGCCGCCGGCCGTCCATCGCGACCATCGCCCAGCTCGACGGCACCGCCTGAGTCAGGGCCCCTCAGCCGAGCCGCGGGATCTCGATGGCCGGGCACCGGTCCATCACCATCGAGACCCCGGCGGCCCGGGTCCGCCCGTACGCGGCCTCGTCGACGACCCCGAGCTGGAACCACCGCCTTCGCCCCGATCGCCACCGCCTGGTCCGCCACCTCCCCGGCCAGCGCGCTGTTCACGAACACGGCCACCACGTCGACCGGGACGGTTACTCCGGGTGCCATCCGGTTTCACATCGACCTGGCGGGCTGACCAGCGCGGGTGTCGGCAGGGAATGGCCGGGGGAGCGGTGGCGCTGGGGGTGAGGTGAGTTCTCGGCACCCGGCTACGAGGAGGCAGGGCATGTACGGCGACCCGGAGACGGTCCGGAAGATCCTCACCGAACTGGGCGACACCTGGGCCGTCGTGGGCCTCTCGTCCAACCAGCGACGAGCGGCCTACGGCGTCGCCGAGGTGCTCCAGCGCTTCGGCAAGCGGATCGTACCGGTGCACCCGAAGGCGGAGACGGTGCACGGGGAGAAGGGGTACGCGTCCCTCGCGGACATCCCCTTCGAGGTCGACGTCGTGGACGTCTTCGTCCGGTCCGACCTCGCCGGCGAGGTCGCGGACGAGGCGGCCGCCATCGGCGCCAGGGCCGTCTGGTTCCAGCTCGGCGTGATCGACGACGCCGCGTACGAGCGGGCGAGGGCAGCCGGGCTCGCCATGGTGATGGACAAGTGCCCCGCCATCGAGATTCCTCGCCTCGGCCTGGCTGGCAGGTTCAGCTAGATCCCGAAGTCTTGAGGGCCGCCAGTTGTGTCCCAACTGGCGGCCCTCGGCGTGCCAAGGTTCAGCTGTTGCCCAGCAGAGCTAGGTGCGCGGCGGCGGACTTCGAGAGGCTGTCGAGGATCGCCGTGCCCCTTGGGGGCGCTGCCGAGGGAGGGCTGGCCGATGATTCCGTTGTCCGTGTAGCCGGCCATGCCCAGGGTGAGCAGGTGCGGGCGCTCGGGAGCGGAGTGGTCGTCCTGCTCGATGCCGTTACGGACAAGGTGCGGGGCGACGTGAAAGATACGGGTTCCCGGGCCCGTCGGCCGTCCTCGCACCCGGCCCGACGCGGTGGCCGGGGGCAAGGCTTACTCGTCCCGCGGCAACCGCTCCCACCTGCGCGAACGCCGGATCAAGGCGGTCATCCCCGAGAAGAAGGACCAGACCGCCAACTAGAAGAAGAAAGGCAGCAGGGGCGGCCGGCCCGTCAGCCACGACGTCGACCTCTACAAGGAACGCAACACCGTCGAGCGCCTGATCAACAAGCTGAAGGCCTGGCGAGGCATCGCCACCCGGTATGACAAGACTCCGGAAAGTTACCTCGCCGGCCTCCACCTCCGTGGCCCGATGATCTGGATCAAAGACCTCGCCCGGACCGCCTCTTGATCGCAATCCAATACGCGCCCTAGGAGGTGGCCGGTTCCCTGCTGCTGGTGAAGTGCGAGAACGCGATGGTGTACACCTCTCCGTTGGTAACTCGCACGATGCACGCGTTGTACATGTTGATGGACAACACCACGTCGCCCCGGTAGTCCAGGGACAGTAGGTTGAGGACGTGAGCCCTCTTCCCGCATCCAGCCAGGTTGTCGATTTGTTGTGAACGATTCGGACCGCGAGTCACATTGACCGAGTTCTGGGTCAGGTCGGCAACGTTGAGGTCGTACTCCTGGAAGACCCCGTTGGTCGCCAGTTCGAAGAAGGGGCCGGAGCCGCCGATTGAGTGGGGACTGGCCGAGGCTGCCGGGCCGCTGGCGAGCAGTCCGCCGACGGCCATCACCGCCGCGGCGATGCCGCTGATGCGGCGGGAGCGGGTTCGGGTGGAACGGTTCATGCAGGGCTCTCCTGAGACAGCGTCACATAGGCGGCTGGCGCCAGCTATTCATGACCATGGAAAGGATGCTCGGTGTGACGCTGTCCGCGGGCGGCCGGTTCCCTCGTCGGTGATCAGCTCGTGCTGCGCCTCCAGCATCTGGCGGGCCCGTCGGCCGCACCGGCACCAGCGCCCGGCCGACGCCGTCGCCGGGGACGAGACCTGTTCGTCCCGCGGCAGCCGGTCTCGCCTGCGCAGACGTGACATCAAGGCCGCGGTTGCGGAGAAGAGGGGTCAGGCCGCCAACCGGAAGAAGAAGGGCGACAAAGGCAGTCGGCCGGTCGGTCATGGCGCCGCGCTCTCCAGGGAACGCAACGCCGTCGAGCAGCTGATCAACAAGCTGAAGGCCTGGCGAGGCATCGCCACCCGGTATGACAAGACGCCCGAGAGCTACCCCGCAGGCCTCCGCCTCCGCGCCTCAGTGATCTGGATCATGATCCTCACCCGAGCAACCCGCTGATCACGACTCGATACGTGCCCTAAAGGTAATCCCGGGCCAGCAGGAAGGCCTCAGACGGTGGTGGAGCGGTTTTGGCCGGTGTCCTGTCTGGTTTGGGGTCGGGCATGATCGGGGGGCCGGTCGGAACGCGTTCAACGCCCGAGGTGGCCGTGGCCCCGGTGGGTCAGCTCGGGCGGCCCAGGGCGCGGTACGTCCAGCCGGCCGCGCGCCAGGCGTCGGCGTCGAGGACGTTGCGGCCGTCGAGGAGGCGGCGCTCGGCCACCACGGCGCCCAGCTCGGCCGGGTCGAGCTTGCGGAACTCCGCCCACTCGGTGAGGTGGAGCACGACGTGGGCGCCCTCGGCGGCCTCCAGGGCCGAGTCGGCGTACGCCAGCGAGGGGAACATCCGGCGGGCGTTGTCCACGGCCTTCGGGTCGTAGACGGTGACCTGGGCGCCCTGGAGCTGGATCTGGGCGGCCACGTTGAGGGCGGGGGAGTCCCGGATGTCGTCCGAGTCGGGTTTGAAGGCGGCCCCGAGGACGGCGACCCGGCGGCCCAGGAAGCCGCCGCCGCACTGCTCGCGGGCAAGCTCGACCATCCGGGAGCGGCGCCGCATGTTGATCGAGTCGACCTCGCGCAGGAAGGTCAGCGCCTGGTCGGCGCCGAGCTCGCCGGCCCGGGCCATGAACGCGCGGATGTCCTTGGGCAGGCAGCCACCGCCGAAGCCGAGGCCCGAGTTGAGGAACTTGCGGCCGATCCGCTCGTCGTGGCCGAGCGCGGTGGAGAGCAGCGTGACGTCCGCCCCGGCCGCCTCGCAGACCTCGGCCATCGCGTTGATGAAGGAGATCTTGGTGGCCAGGAAGGAGTTGGCGGCGGCCTTCACCAGCTCGGCGGTCGCGTAGTCGGTGACCAGGAACGGCACCCCGGCCGCGATCGGCTCCGCGTACACCTCGCGCAGCAGCCGCTCGGCCCGCTCGCTCTGGGTGCCGACCACGATCCGGTCCGGCCGCAGGGTGTCCTGGACGGCGAAGCCCTCGCGCAGGAACTCCGGGTTCCAGGCGAGTTCGGCCTCCGCGCCGACCGGCGCCAGCGCGGCCAGCCGCTCGGCCAGCCGGGCCGCCGAACCGACCGGCACGGTGGACTTGCCGACCACCAGGGCCGGTCGGGTCAGGTGCGGCGCGAGTTCGTCGATCGCGGTGTCCACGTACGACATGTCGGCGGCGAACTCGCCCTTGCGCTGCGGGGTGTTGACGCACACGAAGTGGACGTCGCCGAACTCGGCGGCCTCCTTGGCGGAGGTGGTGAAGCGCAGCCGCCCGGTCGAGCCCTCGTGCCCGGCCACGTGCTTGAGCAACAGCTCGGACAGGCCCGGCTCGTACATCGGGACGCGGCCGGCGGTGAGGGTGGCGATCTTCTCGGGATCGATGTCCAGACCCAGCACCTCGAAGCCGAACTCGGCCATCGCGGCGGCATGCGTGGCGCCGAGGTAGCCGGTGCCGATCACGGAGATGCGGAGGGTCACGGGTTCCCCTTGAGTCGCGGGTTCGACCAGTAGAAGTGCCCCTGATGCTATCCGTCCCGGTCGGGTCGTCCGGGATCGCCCGTACTCGGAGGGATTCCGCCCGGGCTCCCGGGGCGCGCCGCGGGCGGCCCCGAGGACGCTAGGCAGCCGCAGGTCGGAGCCCTAGGATCTCTACTGAACGGTAGTTAACCGCGATTCGACTCGGACCAGGCGTCCATCGGACGTCGGTCACTGGACGACGAGGCAGGCATCATGGCGGGCAGCGCAGGGGCGGCTGACTTCGATCTCTTCCGTATCTCCGAGGAGCACGAGATGCTCCGTGAGGCGGTGCGTTCGCTGGCCGAGGCGAAGATCGCTCCGTTCGCGGCGGAGGTGGACGAGCAGGGGCGGTTCCCGCAGGAGGCGTTGGACGCGCTGACGGGCAACGATCTGCATGCGGTGCACGTGCCGGAGGTGTA
>NZ_JBHXEG010000092.1:0-33440 GCF_042724935.1 Kitasatospora sp. NPDC127060 | reverse complement strand
ATCCGATAAAAAGCGCACGCCGAATAAGCACCAGGCCGCAACGCGAAAAGCGAAACGACCGGCACGAACCGGAAGTGGTGTTTCAAGGGATTGGCTGCCGCGGGACCGTCCGCGCTCACGCGTGTCCGGTGCTCCCTGCCAGGCAGCTCGAAGAACTGTACGCGCATCTGCGTCCGGATGCAAACGACCTGCAAAAGGGGGGCAGGCCGGGCCCCAGGTAGAGGGGTCCGGCCTGCTGGATTCGGCTGGCTCAGCTGTTGGTGGGGAAGCCGAGGTTGATGCCGCCGTGGGACGGGTCCAGCCAGCGCTGGGTCACGGCCTTGCCGCGGGTGAAGAACTGCACGCCGTCCGGCCCGTACGCGTGGGCGTCACCGAACAGCGAGGCCTTCCAGCCGCCGAAGGAGTAGTAGGCGACCGGCACCGGGATCGGCACGTTGATGCCGACCATGCCGACCTCCACCTCGAACTGGAAGCGCCGGGCCGCGCCGCCGTCGTTGGTGAAGACGGCGGTCCCGTTGCCGTACGGGTTGGCGTTGATGAGCGCCAGGCCCTCGTCGTAGGAGGCGACGCGCACGACGGAGAGGACCGGGCCGAAGATCTCGTCGTTGTAGACGGACATGCCGGGCTTCACGTGGTCGAACAGCGTCGGGCCGAGCCAGAAGCCGTCCGAGGTCGGGGCGCCGTTCCTGTCCTCGGCGGTGACCGGGTGCTTGCGGCCGTCCACCGCGAGCTCGGCGCCGTCGGCGACGCCGGACTCGACGTAGGAGGTGACCTTGTCGCGGTGCTGGCCGGTGACCAGCGGGCCCATCTCGGAGTCTCCGTTGCAGCCGGGGCCGACCTTCAGGGTGGCGATCCGCTGCTTGATCTTGTCGACCAGCTCGTCACCGATCGGGTCGACGGCGACCAGGACGGAGACGGCCATGCAGCGCTCGCCGGCCGCGCCGAAGCCGGCGTTGACGGCCGCGTCGGCGGCGAGGTCGAGGTCGGCGTCGGGCAGCACCAGCATGTGGTTCTTGGCGCCGCCGAGGGCCTGCACGCGCTTGCCGTACCGGGTACCACCCTCGTAGACGTAGCGGGCGATCGGGGTGGAGCCGACGAAGCTGACGGATTTGATGTCCGGGTGCTCCAGCAGACGGTCGACGGCCACCTTGTCGCCGTGCACGACGTTGAAGACGCCGTCCGGCAGCCCGGCCTCCTTCCACAGTCCGGCCAGGAAGTTGGCGGCGGACGGGTCCTTCTCCGAGGGCTTCAGCACGACGGTGTTGCCGGCCGCGATGGCGATCGGGAAGAACCACATCGGCACCATGGCCGGGAAGTTGAACGGCGAGATGATCGCGACCGGGCCGAGCGGCTGGCGGATCGAGTAGACGTCGATGCCGGTGGAGGCCTGCTCGGTGAAGCCGCCCTTGATCAGCTGCGGGATGCCGCAGGCGTACTCGACGACCTCCAGGCCGCGGGCGATCTCGCCGAGCGCGTCCGAGTGCACCTTGCCGTGCTCGGACACGATGATCGCGGCCAGCTCGTCGCGGCGGGCGTTCAGCAGCTCGCGGAAGGCGAAGAGCACCGTGCTCCGCTTGGCCACCGAAGCCGTGCGCCACTCGGCGAAGGCCGAGGCGGCCGCTGCCACGGCCTGGTCGACCTCGGCGATCCCGGCGAAGTCCACCTGGCCGGCGACCTGGCCGGTGGCCGGGTCGAAGATGTCGCCGCGGCGGGGCGCCGCACCGGCGGTGGCGACCGGCTGACCGCCGATCCAGTGAGTGATGTGCTTGCTCAAGTCCGTCTGCCTCCGAAGTCCCGGGCGGCGTCCTGCCACCGGTCCGGTCTGGCGCCGCCCGAGAGAGGGCCGGGCGACGGAAATTCACGGGGCTACCGCGCTCGTCTCCCAGTCTGGTGGCCGCCGGAGCACGGCTCAACGAACAGGCTGACGGGTATCGCGGATTCAGCCTTACAGGTCGTCCGGTCGCTACGCCGAACGCGCGAGGCGGGACGACAGCCGGTTCAGGACTCCTCGTCCTCCAGGTACGGGTCGTGCAGCCCGTCCGGCGCCTCCTGGGTCTCCAGTAGGTCGAGCCGGAGGTCCTGCGCCCAGGCGAGCGCCCACCGCTTGAGCCCGTCCACCGCCGCGGCCTCGACGCCCCGGGCGCGGAACCGGCCGTCCGCCGCCTCGGCCAGCGTCTCCAGCCGGTCGGCGAGCGCGCCCGGCTGGAAGTCCGGATCCAACTCCGCTGCCAGTGCGAGCAGCTCACCCTCACGGTAGTTGCGGGTGAGGGCGTGCACGTCGATCAGGTCGCGCGGCATGCCCCGATCGACCAGCAGCGCGGTGGTGAGCGCCGCCGCGTCCTCCAGGGCGACCACCGGCAGGACCACCGGCGGCTCGCCCGGCTCCGTCACCCCGCGGTCCGCCTCCGGAACGCCGAAGTCCAGCGGGACCGGCCGGTGGCCGAGCGGCTCCTTCCGCAGTTCCACCGAATGCGACCGCCCGCCCAGCGCCAGCCGTACGGTCAGCTGTTCCAGTCGAGGCGTTCCGGGCCGCTCGACGGCCACGCCGCCGGCCGCACGGTACGCCTCGGCAAGCACGGCGGCCACCTCCGGCAGGTCGGCCCCGCCGGTGGCCAGGGTGAGCCCGTCCTGCGGGCAGGCGGCGACGCCGTGGGCGCGCAGTGCGTGCCCGCCGGCCAGCGCCAAGCCGTACCGGATGCAGACGGGCCCGGCGAGGGCGGCCAGCCGCAGCTGGGCGGGGCCCGGTCGGAGGGACGCGTCGACGGCGTGCGGGGCGGTGGTCACGCCTCCAGTCTGACCCGGCCACCCGCCCCGCGCGCTGCCGCCGAGAACCGCACGCTGCCACCGAGAACCACACGCCGCCGTCGAGAACCGCAGAGCCGCCGTCGACGACCTCGCGCTGCCGCCGTGGTCCCGTCATGATCCCGTCGGCGCGGGCCGCCCCGCGCTACCAGCCCCCGAGCCCCGCCGCCGCCTCGTGCAGGGCCAGCTCCAACAGGACCGGGTCGTTGAGCCGCCCGGAGCCGTCGGGCGGCACCAGCCAGCGCACGCCCCGGCTGCTCCGCCCGGGGTGCGGGACGACGATCCAGGTGCCCTCCCCCGCGCAGCGCACGCCGGTGCCGACCCAACGGGCGGCGGTGCCGACCGGCATCAGGAAGCTGACGTGCTCATCGCCGAAGTCGGCGAGGACCGGACCGAGGCCCGTCCCGAGGCCCGAACCGAGGCCCGAACCGAAGGCAGGAGCGGAGGCCGAACCGGTGGCCGAAGCGGGGCCGGGACCGACGCCCGGCCCGCAGGAGCCGCCGTGCAGGCCGCCCAGCACGTCCAGGGCACCCCGCCCGAGCGGCCCGGGGACGGCGAGGACGTCCCATCGGCGCCCGGCCGGTAGCAGCACCAGGCCCAGTCCGGTGCGTTCCCACTGCTCCCGGAAGTCCTCCGGGTCCGCTGCCACCTGCGCGAGCCAGTGCAGTCCGGTGCTCTCCATGTCGCGTCCCCGCTTCTCGCCGTTCGTGCTGGTCGGGCGCGGCGGGATCACGAGACCCGCCGTCACCAAGGAGAGGCGGACGGCGGGTCCCTCTTACACGGGTCGCGGGCACGTACCCGGCAGTACCCAGCGGTGGCCGGCGGCGGCGGCCGACGGTTCAGCTGTCGAAGCCGAGCCCCAGCCGGTCGAGGGTGCGCAGCCAGAGGTTGCGGTGGCCGCCGTTGCGGTCAGCGCGCTCCAGCGAGCGGGTGGTGATCTCGATCCCGGCCCAGCGCACCGGTTCGGGCGGGAACGGCAGCGGCTTGGAGCGCACCATGTCCAGCTCGGTGCGTTCGGTGCGCTCGCCGGCGAGCAGGTCGAGCATCACCTCGGCGCCGAAGCGGGTGGCGCCGACGCCGAGCCCGGTGTAGCCGACGGCGTAGGCGACCTTGCCCCGGTAGGCGGTGTCGAAGAACGCCGAGAACCGGCTGCAGGTGTCGATGGCGCCGCCCCAGGCGTTGGTGAAGCGCAGCCCCTCCAGTTGCGGGAAGCACTGGAAGAAGTGGTCGGCCAGGGTGCGGAAGGTCTCCGGTCGCTGGTCGTACTCGTGCCGGACGTGGCCGCCGTAGTGGTACACGGCGTCGTAGCCGCCCCACAGGATCCGGTTGTCGGCGGAGAGCCGGAAGTAGTGGAACTTGTTGGCGCTGTCGCCGAGGCCCTGCCGGCCGCGCCAGCCGATCGCGGCGAGCTGCTGGTCGTTGAGCGGCTCGGTCATCAGCGCGTAGTCGTACACCGGCACGACGTACGGACGGACGCGCTTGAGCAGGGACGGGAACACGTTGGTGCCGAGCGCGACCTTGCGGGCGAAGACCCGGCCGTACGGCGTGCGGACGGCCATGCCGCTGCCGTGCTCCCGCAGCTCGGTGGCCCGGGTGTGCTCGAAGATCCGGACGCCCTGGCCCAGGCAGGCGTCTTTGAGGCCCCAGGCGAGCTTGGCGGGGTGGACCATCGCCACGCCGTCCTTGTCCCAGAGGCCGCCGAGGAAGGTCGGCGAGTTCACCTCGGCGCGCAGCTGGTCGGCGTCCAGGACGGTGAGGTCGAAGCCGTAGCGGGCGACGGCCTCGGCGACCTCGTGGAGTTCCTCGACCTGGTGGGGCTGGGTGGCGACGTCGATCTCGCCGGTGCGCTCCCATTCGGCGTCGATGCCGTAGCGCTTGAGGGTGGCCTCGATGGCGTCCAGGTTGGCGGTGCCGAGGCGTTCCAGCCGACCGAGTTCGCCGGGCCAGCGCTCCAGGCCGTTGCCGAAGCCGTGGGTGAGGCTGGCGGCGCAGAATCCGCCGTTGCGCCCGGACGCGGCCCACCCGACCTCGTTGCCCTCGACCAGGACGACGTCCAGTGCGGGGTCGCGCTCCTTGGCGATGAGGGCGGTCCACAGGCCGGAGTAGCCGCCGCCGACGACCAGCAGGTCGCAGCTGGTGTCGCCGACCAGGGCGGGCAGCGGCTGCGGCCGGCCGGGATCCTCCAGCCAGAAGGGGGTGGGCCTGGCGTCACTGAGCGCGCGGGCGGAGTCCATGCATTATCAGCCACTTTCTACGGATAGATGACGGTTCGAGCCACCGCTGACCGACCGTAGGTCAGGCGGTGGCCTTCCGGCGGTTGCCGAGCCACTGGCCGGCCACGGTCAGCGCGACCGCGGCGACGAACATCGCGGTGCCGATGACGTTCACCTGCACCGGGATGCCGCGCTGCGAGGCGCCCCAGACGAACATCGGGAAGGTGACCGTGGTCGGGCCCGAGTTGAACTGGGTGATGATGAAGTCGTCGAAGGAGAGCGCGAAGCTGAGCAGCGCGCCGGCGGCGATGCCGGGGGCGGCCAGCGGGAGGGTGACCCTCAGGAAGGTCTGGACGGGGGTCGCGTAGAGGTCCTGGGCGGCCTGTTCGAGCCTCGGATCCATGCTCATCACGCGCGCCTTGACGGCCGTCACCACGAAGCTGAGGCAGAACATGACGTGGGCGATGAGGATGGTGGTGAAGCCGAAGGGGATGCGCATGTTGAGGAAGAGCGTCCCCAGCGAGGCGGCCATGACCACCTCGGGCATGGCCATCGGCAGGAAGATCATCGCGGTGGTGGCCGAGCGGCCGCGGAAGCGGTAACGGGCCAGCGCGAAGGCGACCATGGTGCCGAGCACGGTGGCGCCGATGGTGGCGAGCACCGCGATCTGCAGGCTGAGCGAGAGCGACTGGCACATGTCGGCCACGCCGCAGGGGTTGGTCCAGGCGTCGGTGGAGAACTCGTTCCACTCGTAGTTGAACTTGCCGACCGGCTTGTTGAACGAGAAGGCCAGCACGACCAGGTTGGGCAGCACCAGGTAGGCCAGGGCGAGCAGCCCGGCCAGCACCACCAGGTGGGCGCGGACCCACTTCAGGATGCGGGACATCAGACCAGTTCCTCCGTCCCGGCCTTGCGCATGTAGACCGTCACCACGCCCAGGATCAGGGCCATCAGGATGAAGCTCAGCGCGGCGGCCGTGGGGTAGTCGAGCACGTTCAGGAACTGCTTCTGGATGCCGTTGCCGACCATCTGCTCGCTGGGCGAGCCCAGCAGCTGGGCGTTGATGTAGTCGCCGGAGGCCGGGATGAAGGTGAGCAGGGTGCCCGCGACCACGCCCGGCAGCGAGATCGGGAAGGTGACCTTGCGGAAGGTGGTGAACGGCCGGGCGTAGAGGTCGCCGGCCGCCTCGTGCAGCCGGGGGTCGATCCGCTCCAGCGAGGTGTACAGCGGCAGGATCATGAACGGCAGGAAGTTGTACGTCAGGCCGCAGACCACGGCGAGCGGGGTGGCGAGCACCCGGTCCCCGGAGGTGAGCCCGACCGCGTTGGTCACGTCCAGGACGTGCAGGGTGTTGAGCGCGCCGACCACCGGCCCGCCGTCGGACAGGATGGTCTTCCAGGCCAGCGTGCGGATCAGGAAGCTGGTGAAGAACGGCGCGATGACCAGGATCAGGATGACGTTGCGCCAGCGCCGGTTCGCCTTGAAGGCGATGGTGTACGCCAGCGGGTAGCCGATGGCCAGGCAGAGCACGGTGGCGATGGCCGCGTAGGAGAACGAGCGGACGAAGTGCCACTTGTACTCGACCAGGGCGTCCCAGTAGGTCGAGAAGTGCCAGGTGACCTTGAAGCCCTCTTCGAGCGACCCGGTCTGCAGCGAGGTGGACCCCTGGTACAGCATCGGCACGGCGAAGAAGACGACCAGCCAGGCGATGCCGGGCAGCAGCAGCCAGTACGGGGTGAGCTTGCGCCGCGGCTTCCGCTCCGGTTCCGGGAGCGGTACGACCTGTGGCGGTGCCGCCGGGGTGGTGGTGGTCACGCGGCCTCCTCCCCGGTGCCCGCGTCGATCGCCTGCGAGGCGTCCAGGGCGAAGGAGTGCGCCGGGTTCCAGTGCAGCAGCACGGGGGCGCCGGGGACGATCCGGGCGTCGCGCTCCATGTTCTGCTCGAAGACGGTGACCTCCTGGCCGCCGTCGGTGCGCACCACGTACTGGGTGGAGACGCCGATGAAGCTGGAGTCGAGGACGGTGCCGGCGAGCTTGTTGCGGCCCTCGGCGACCTCCTCGGCGGCGTGGGTGATGGTGATCTTCTCCGGGCGCACGCCCAGGTGGACCTGCTTGGCCCCGGTGGCGCAGCGGGCCTTCGGCACCGCGAGCCGGGTGCCGGCCACGGTGAGCAGCAGGTCCTCGCCCGCGCCGCCGGTGACCTCGGCGGGCAGCAGGTTGGACTGGCCGAGGAAGTTGGCCACGAAGGTGGTGCCGGGGTTCTCGTACAGGTCCGCGGGCGCGCCCAGCTGCTCGACCCGGCCGCCGTTCATCACCGCGATGGTGTCGGCCATGGTCATGGCCTCCTCCTGGTCGTGGGTGACGTGCACGAAGGTGATGCCGACCTCGGTCTGGATCCGCTTGAGCTCCAGCTGCATCTGGCGGCGCAGCTTGAGGTCGAGGGCGCCGAGCGGCTCGTCCAGCAGCAGCACCTGGGGGTGGTTGATCAGCGCGCGGGCGACCGCGACGCGCTGCTGCTGGCCGCCGGAGAGCTGGTGCGGCTTGCGCCGGGCGTACTGGCCGAGTTCGACCAGCTCCAGCATGGACTCCACCTGCTTCCTGACGTCCTTCTTGCCGCGTCGGCGCAGGCCGAAGGCGACGTTCTCGAAGATGTCCAGGTGCGGGAAGAGCGCGTAGCTCTGGAAGACGGTGTTCACCGGCCGCTTGTACGGGGGCAGTGCGGTGACGTCCTGTCCGCCGATCAGGACGGTGCCGCTGGTGGGCTCCTCCAGGCCGGCGATCATGCGCAGGGTGGTGGTCTTGCCGCAGCCGGAGGCGCCGAGCAGGGCGAAGAAGGAGCCCTGGGGGACGGTCAGGTCCAGCGGGTGGACGGCGGTGAACGAGCCGTAGGTCTTGCCGATGCCGGTGAGGCGGACGTCGCCGCCGGCCGTGTCGCGCAGCTGGTCTGTCATGGGGTGTCTTCCTGGGTCTGTCGGCCGGGGGTGGGGGTCAGGCGCCGATGAGCTTGGAGAACTTCTGCTCGAAGTCGCTCTCCTCGGCCTCGGTGAGGGTGCGGAACACGTGCGCCTTGGCCGCCATCTCGGGGGTGGGTACGACCAGCGGGTTGGCCGCGCTGTCCGGGGCGAGGGTGGCGAGCTCCTCCTTCATCCCGGTGACGGCGGAGACGTAGCCGATGCCCGCGACCAGCTGCGCCGCGATCTTCGGCTGATAGTAGAAGTCGATCAGTTTCTCCGCGTTCGTCTTGTGCCGGGCCTTGGCCGGGACCAGCAGGTTGTCCGTCGAGGAGATGAAGCCCTTCTCCGGGACGACGAACTCGATGTCCGGGTTGTCGGCGCGCAGTTGGATCAGGTCGCCGCCCCAGGCAACGCAGGCGGCGATGTCGCCGGAGGACAGCTCCTGGCCGTAGTCGTTGCCGGTGAAGCGGCGGATCTGCTTGTTGTCCACGGCCTTCTGCACCCGGGCGATCGCACCGGCGTAGTCGTCGGCGGTGAACTTCGCCGGGTCCTTGCCCATGTCCAGCAGGACCATCCCGATGCTGTCGCGCATCTCGGAGAGGAAGGTGACCCGGCCCTTGAGCTCGGGGTCGTCCAGCAGCTGGGAGACGCTGGTGACCTCCTTGCCCCTGGTCGCCTTCTTGTTGTAGGCGACCACGACCTGGATGCCCGCCCACGGGTAGGAGTAGAGCCGGCCCGGGTCCCAGTCGGGGGCGCGGAAACGGGAGTCGACGTTGGTGATCGCGGTGGTGACGTTCGCCGGGTTCAGCTTCTGCGCCCAGCCGAGCCGGATCAGCCGGGCGGCCATCCAGTCGGTGAGCACCACCAGGTCACGGCCGGTGTCCTGGCCGGCCGCCAGCTGCGGTTTGACCTTGCCGAAGAACTCGACGTTGTCGTTGACGTCCTCGTTGTACTTGACCGCGATGCCGGTGGCCGCGGTGAAGGCGTCCAGGGTGCCGTGCTTCTGCTTGTCCTTCTCGTCGGTGTCGACGTACAGCGGCCAGTTGGAGAAGTCGACCTCCTTCTCGCTCTCCGAGAGGTCCTTGGCCGCGTTGGCGGTCGAGTCGCCGGTCGCCCGGGGGGCCGCCGGGATCCCGCAGGCGGCCAGGGTTCCCGCACCGGCGGTCAGGGCGGCGGCGCGCAGCAGGCTGCGGCGGCCGACCGCGGCCCGGCCGCTGGTCAGACTGCGTTCCCAGGCCTTGCGGACCGGTTCGGGCAGACCGCCGGTGAGTTCGTCGAACGCCTTGAACGCCATGGAACGGGCCTCCTGGGGAAGAGGGGTGCGTGGGGGGAGCACCCCGGTCTGAGGGGTTATCTGTCTCCGAAGACGGTGCGGTGCCAGCCCTTGCGGGCCACCGCGGTGGTGTCGAACATGACGTGCTTGACCTGGGTGTACTCGTCCAGCGAGTACTGCGACATGTCCTTGCCGTAGCCGGACGCCTTGTAACCGCCGTGCGGCATCTCGCTGATGATCGGGATGTGGTCGTTGACCCAGACGCACCCGGCGGCGATCTCCCGGGTGGCGCGCAGCGAGCGGTGCACGTTGCTCGTCCAGGCCGAGGCGGCCAGGCCGTACGGGGTGTCGTTGGCCAGCCGCAGGCCCTCGTCGTCGCCGTCGAAGGGCAGTACGACCAGCACCGGTCCGAACACCTCGCCCTGGACGATCTCGCTGTCCTGGGCGGCGCCGGTGATCAGGGTCGGCGCGTGGTAGGCGCCGCGGGTGAGGTCGAAGCCGTCGTGGCCCTCGACCGGCGCCGGTCCGCCGGTGACGACGGTGGCGTAGGAGCGGGCGCGCTCCACGAAGCCGGCCACCCGGTCCCGGTGGGCGTGGGAGACCAGCGGGCCGAGGTCGGTGCGCGGGTCCCGCGGGTCGCCGATCCGGATCGCCGCGTACAGCTCGGCGACGCCGGCCACGAAGGCGTCGTAGAGCGGGCGCTGGACGTAGGCGCGGGTGGCGGCGGTGCAGTCCTGGCCGCCGTTGATCAGCGAGGCGGCGACGGCGCCGTGCACCGCGGCGTCCAGGTCGGCGTCGTCGAAGACCACGAAGGGGGCCTTGCCACCGAGTTCCAAGTGGGTGCGCTTGACGCTCGCGGTGGCCAGTTCGGCGACCCGCCGGCCGACGGCGGTGGAGCCGGTGAAGGAGACCATCGCGACGTCGGGGTGGGAGACCAGGTGCTCGCCCGCCGTGCGCCCGGCGCCGGTGACCACGTTGACCACGCCGTCCGGGATGCCCGCCTCGGTGCAGGCCCGGGCGAACATCAGCGAGGTCAGCGGGGTCAGTTCGGCTGGCTTGAGGACGATGGTGTTGCCCGCCGCGATCGCCGGGAGGATCTTCCAGGCGGCCATCTGCAGCGGGTAGTTCCACGGCGAGATCGAGCCGACCACGCCGATCGCCTCGCGCCGTACGTAGGAGGTGTGGTCGCCGGAGTACTCCCCGGCCGCCTTGCCCTCCAGGTTGCGGGCGGCGCCGGCGAAGAACGCGGCGTTGTCGACGGTGCCGGGGACGTCGAACTCGGTGGCCAGCTTGACCGGCTTTCCGGTCTGCGCGGTCTCCACCCGGGCGAGGTCGTCGGCGGCGGCGTCCAGGACGGCGGCCAGCCGGGTGAGCGCCTCGGACCGGGCGCCGGGGGTGGCGGAGGACCAGCCGGGCAGGGCGGCCCGGGCGGCGGCGACGGCGGCGTCCACGTCCCCGGCGGTGGCCAGGGCGACCTGCTCGACCACGCTGCCGTCGGCCGGGTTGACGACCTGGAAGGGCTCGCCGCTCCCCCGGGCCTGACGGCCCGCGATGTACTGCGCGCCCGCGCCGAAGTCGGTCAGGTCCATCTGGGTTCCTCCAAGTGCTCGCGGTTCGACCGCGCTGCGGCGAAACGCTTCCGCGGTGGGGGTCTGCGGTCCCGCTGACCTTGCCAACTGCGGGGTTGACGTGACAAGGGTCACTTCGACAGTCTCGACACGAAGGGCCTTACAGAGTGCAAGGCTCTTCGCAGGGCAACAGGTCGTTCGGACGATGGATGATTCTCCTGACACTCTGTCCCCTCCCCTACCGCCCCTCCCCCGGCCCCCAGGAGGCCCGCGATGCTCCCCACCGTCGCCCGAGTCCTCGACCTGGAGGTGATGCGGCGCGGCCTGCCCCAGGTCGTGGCCGGCGCCGACCGCCTGGAGCGTCCGGTCCGCTGGGTCCACGTCAGCGAACTGCCGGACGTCGCCGGGATGCTGCAGGGCGGCGAGCTGGTGCTGACCACCGGCATCGCCCTGCCCGAGGACCGCGAGGGCCTGGCCCGCTACGTCCGCGACCTCGACGAGGTCGGCGTGGCCGGCCTGGTGGTCGAGTTCGGCCGGCGCTACTTCGACTCGCTCCCGCGCGCCCTGGTGCACGCCGCCGAGCAGCGCGGACTTCCGCTGATCACGCTCCGCCGCGAGGTGCGCTTCGTCGCCGTCACCGAGGCCGTGCACGCCCTGGTGGTGAACTCCCAGCTGGAACAGCTGCGGATCTCCGAGTCGGTCCACCAGGTCTTCAACGAGCTGGTGGTGGAGGGCGCCGAGCCGCCCGAGGTGATCCGCCAGGTGGCCCGGATGGCGGGCGCGCCGGTGGTCCTGGAGAACCTGGCCCACCAGGTGCTCGCCCACGACACCGCCGGACGCCCGGAGACCGAGCTCCTGGAGGACTGGGAGCGCCGCTCCCGCGGAGTCCGCCCGCCCGGCCGTACCGGCCACGACCCGCGCAGCGGCTGGCTGGTGACCACCGTCGGCGCCCGCGGCCAGGACTGGGGCCGGCTGGTCCTCGCCCTGGAGCCGGGCCCGCTACCGGAGGGCGAGGCGCACCCGCACGCCATGCTGCTGGAGCGCGGCGCCTCCGCCCTGGCGCTCAACCGGCTGGTGGTGCGCGACCGGGAGAGCCTGGAGCGGCAGACCCACCGCACCCTGCTCTCCGGCATCCTCACCCACGCGCTGACCGTCTCCGAGGTGGCCCTGCGGGCCCAGGCGCTCGGCGTCCCGCTGGACGGCCGCCGACTGGTCGGCGTGGTGCTGCGCCAGCGCCGCGGGCCGATCCCGGCCGCGCTGGAGGCGCAGGCCCGGCTGCGCGACTTCACCGAGCTGGCCGCCGGCGCGGTCCGGGCCTGCCGGCTCTCCGCCCTGGTCGGCGCGCTGGACGACGAGGGCGTGGGCCTGCTGATCGCGCTCGGCACCCAGCAGGACGAGCACGCCGCCCTGGACTCCTTCTCCGCCACCCTGCGCCGGATGTCCGCCGAGGCCGGCCGGGAGGGCCCCGAAGCCCCGGGCCCGGTGGTCGCGGTCGGCTCCTCCGTCGGCTCGGTCCGCGACGCCCGGCGCACCCTGCTGGAGGCCGCCCAGGTCGCCGACGCGGCCCTGCACGACGCGCCCGGCGGGGGCCGGACCGCCTCCTACTACCGGCTGCCGGACGTCCGGCTGCGCGGCCTGCTCCACCTGCTGCGCGACGACGCCCGGCTGCAGACCTACGTGGAGCGGGAGTTGGGCCCGCTGCTGGCCCACGACGCCGAGCACAACGGACAGTTGGTGCAGATGCTGAGGATCTACCTGGAGCAGGGCCGGAACAAGTCGGCGGCGGCCGACGCCGCCCACCTGTCCCGGCCGTCCTTCTACGACCGGCTGCACAAGGTCGAGCGGATCCTCGGCGTCGACCTCGACCAGGTGGAGTCCTGCCTGTCCCTGCACGTGGCGCTGCTCGCCCTGGACGCCGTTCGCCGCTGAGCGCCGCACCCGGCGTCCCACCGCGCTGTTCGCATCCCGCTGTTCAGACCCCGCTGTTCAGACCCGGTGTTCAGACCCGGTGTTCAGACGCCGGTGATGCGCCCCCACACCTTGTGCAGCTCCGGCCGCTCGGCCGAGGTGACGTCGCGCATGCCGTGCAGCCTGGCCCGCATCTCCTCGGTCGGGAACACCAGCGGGTTCTCGGCGAGTGCGGCCTTGTCCTTGTCCCCGCTGTCCGCCAGCACCTCGCGGGCGGCCGGCACCGGGCAGATGTACTGGACGGCGGCGGCGAGTTCGGCGGCCACCTCGGGCTGGTAGTAGTAGTCGACCAGGGCCTCGGCATTGCGCTTGTGCACGGCCCGGTTGGGGATCATCAGGCTCTCCGCCCACAGCTCGCCGCCCTCCTCCGGCACCAGGAAGGCGATGTCCGGGTTCTCGGCGGTGAGTTGGACGGCGTCACCGGAGTAGGCCTGGCAGGCGAGCGCGGCACCGGAGGCGAGGTCACTGGTGTAGTCGTTGCCGGTGAAACGGCGCACGTGGCCGGTGTCGACCATCTTCTGCACCAGGTCCATCGCCCGGTGGGCGTCGTCGTCGGTGAACCGCGCGATGTCCGCGCCCTGGGAGAGCATCAGCAGCCCGAGCGCCTCGTCCAGCCCGGCGAACAGTGTGATCCGGCCCTTGAGGTCGGGCGCCCACAGGTCGGCGGTGGACTTCAGCTCCCGGCCGAGCGCCTTGCGGTTGTACGCGATGCCGGTGATCCCGGACTGCCAGGGCACGCTGCGCCGGCGCCCCGGGTCGAAGACCGGGTGCGCCAGCTGGGGGTCCAGGTTGGCGGTGACGTTGGGCAGGTTGTCCCGGTCCATCGCCTGCACCCAGCCGAGCGAGACGTACCGCCCGGCCATCCAGTCGCTGATCACCATCAGGTCCCGGCCCGGGTCCGCGCCCTGGGTGAGCACCGGGCTGACCTTGCCGAAGAACTCGTCGTTGTCGTTGATGTCCTCGGTGTAGGTGACCGCGATCCCGGTCCGCTCGCTGAAGGCGTCCAGGGTGGGCCGCCGGCCCTGGTCGTCGGTGTCGATGTACTGCGTCCAGTTGGAGAAGTTCAGCCGCTTGTCGCGCTCCGAGCGGTCCGGCGCCGAGCGGCGGTCCTCGGCGACGTACGCGGACGGGATGCCGCAGCCGGACAGCGTGCCGGCACCGAGCAGCGCGGCCCCGCCGAGGACGGAGCGCCGGCGCAGCAGGGACGGGTGGGAGGGTCGGCGGGTCGGGGTGGAGCTGCGGGACATGTGGGGGCCTTCCGGAGCGTGGGACGGCCCCGGGCGCGCGGGTGCGCCCGGGGCCGTCCTGGTAGGTACGTCAGACGGTGTGCGCGTCGGCCAGCGACAGCACCTCGTCCAGCACCGCGAGGCCGGACTTGGCCTCCTCCTCGGTGACGGTGCACGGCGGGACGACGTGGAAGCGGTTCATGTTGACGAACGGCCAGAGCCCGCGCCGCTTGCAGGCGGCGGCCAGCTCGGCCATCGGCGCGTTGTCGGCACCCGCGGCGTTGTACGGGACGAGCGGCTCGCGGGTCTCCCGGTCCTTCACCAGGTCCAGCGCCCAGAACACGCCCAGGCCGCGCACCTCGCCGATCGACGGGTGCCGCTCGGCCAGCTCGCGCAGGCCGGGGCCGAGCACCGTCTCGCCGATCTGCCGGGCGTTCTCGACGATGCCCTCCTCCGCCATGGCGTTGATGGTGGCCACCGCCGAGGCGCAGGCCAGCGGGTGGCCGGAGTAGGTGAGCCCGCCGGGGAACGGCCGCTCGGCGAAGGTCGCGGCGATCTCGTTGCTGATCGCCACGCCGCCCAGCGGGACGTAGCCCGAGTTGACGCCCTTGGCGAAGGTCATGAGGTCCGGCACGACGCCCCAGTGGTCGGCGGCGAACCACTCGCCGGTGCGGCCGAAGCCGGCCATCACCTCGTCCAGGATGAACACGATCCCGTACCGGTCGCAGATCTCCCGCACCCCGGCCAGGTAGCCCGGCGGCGGGACCAGGATGCCGGCGGTGCCGACCACCGTCTCCAGGATGACCGCCGCGACCGTGCCCGGACCCTCGAACGCGATCACCTGCTCCAGGTGCTCCAGCGCGCGCTCGCACTCCTGCGCCTCGTTCTCGGCGTGGAAGTTCGAGCGGTAGGCGTACGGGCCCCAGAAGTGCACCACGCCGGAGACACCGGTCTCGCTGGCCCAGCGCCGCGGGTCGCCGGTCAGCGCGATCGCGTTGGCGGTGGCGCCGTGGTACGAGCGGTAGGTGGACAGCACCTTCTGCCGGCCGGTGTGCAGCCGGGCCAGCCGGACGGCGTTCTCGACCGCCTCGGCCCCGCCGTTGGTGAAGAAGATCTTGTCGAGGTCGCCGGGGGTGCGCTCGGCGACCAGCCGGGCCGCCTCGCTGCGCGACTCGACCGCGAAGCCGGGGGCGATGGTGCAGAGCTTGGCAGCCTGCTCCTGGATCGCGGCGACCACCTTCGGGTGCTGGTGGCCGATGTTGGTGTTGACCAGCTGCGAGGAGAAGTCCAGGTAGCGGTTGCCGTCGTAGTCCCAGAAGTACGAGCCCTCGGCGCCGGCCACCGCGAGGGGGTCGATCAGCGCCTGGGCGGACCACGAGTGGAAGACGTGTGCGCGGTCGGTCGCCTTGACGGCCTGGCCGGCGGCTGAGTCAGCGGTGGGGATGCTCATGCCGGTAAGGCTAGGGCCGGCCGCCCCCGAAGTGCAGTTTCATCCTGTCAGCCGGACACCCGACCCGCCGACAGGGTGCAAAGCGACAGGGCCCGGGTCGAAAAGACCCGGGCCCCTTGTCAGTTCAGACGACCTTCAGCACTGATCAGATCGATCAGCTTGATCAGATCGCGGCCGCACAGCGCCCGACGGTCACGACCCGCTAGATCGCGGTCATACAGCGCCCGACGGTCACGACCCGCTAGATCGCGGTCATACAGCGCCCGACGGTCACGACCCGCTAGATCGCGGTCATGACGTGCTTCACGCGGGTGTAGTCCTCGAAGCCGTAGGACGACAGGTCCTTGCCGTAGCCGGACTTCTTGAAGCCCCCGTGCGGCATCTCGGCGACCAGCGGGATGTGGGTGTTGATCCAGACGCAGCCGAAGTCCAGGCGGCGGGACATCCGCATGGCGCGGGCGTGGTCCTTGGTCCACACCGAGGAGGCCAGCGCGAACTCGACGCCGTTGGCGTACTCGACGGCCTGGTCCTCGTCGGTGAACTTCTGCACGGTGATGACCGGGCCGAAGACCTCGTTCTGGATGATCTCGTCGTCCTGGAGCAGGCCGGAGACGACGGTCGGGGCGTAGAAGTAGCCCTTGTCGCCGACCCGGTGGCCACCGGCCTCGACCTTGGCGTGGGCGGGCAGCCGCTCGATGAAGCCGGAGACCTGCTTCAGCTGGTTGGCGTTGTTCAGCGGGCCGTAGAGCACGTCCTCGTCGTCCACGCCGCCGGTCTTGGTCTCGGCCGCGGCCTTGGCCAGCGCCTCGACGAAGGCGTCGTGGATCGACTCGTGCACCAGCACGCGGGTGGCGGCGGTGCAGTCCTGGCCGGCGTTGAAGTAGCCCGCCACCGAGATGCCCTCGACGGCCTCGGCGATGTCGGCGTCCTCGAAGACCACGACCGGGGCCTTGCCGCCCAGCTCCAGGTGGACGCGCTTGACGTCCTTGGAGGCCGACTCGGCGACCTGGATGCCGGCCCGGACCGAACCGGTGATGGAGGCCATCGCCGGGGTCCGGTGCTCGACCATCAGCTTGCCGGTCTCGCGGTCACCGCAGATGACGTTGAAGACGCCGGCCGGCAGGTCCAGCTCCTTGAGCACGCCGCCGATGATCTCGGCCAGCAGCACGGTGGAGGCCGGGGTGGTGTCCGAGGGCTTCAGCACGACGGCGTTGCCGGCGGCGATCGCCGGGGCGAACTTCCAGACCGCCATCATCATCGGGTAGTTCCACGGCGCGACCTGGGCGCAGACGCCGACCGGCTCGCGGCGGATGATCGAGGTCATCCCGTCCATGTACTCCCCGGCGGCCTTGCCCTCCAGCAGGCGGGCGGCACCGGCGAAGAAGCGGATCTGGTCCACCATCGGGCCGATCTCCTCGGAGAGGGTCAGCGCGCGGGGCTTGCCGGTGTTGCGCACCTCCGCGTCGACGATCTCGTCGGCCCGGGCCTCGACCGCGTCGGCGATCTTGAGCAGCAGCTTCTGCCGGGTGCTCGGGGTGGCGTCGCGCCAGATCGGGAACGCGGCGGCGGCCGAGGCCATGGCGGCGTCCACGTCCGCGGCACCGGACAGCGGCGACGTCGCGTACACCTCGCCGGTGGTCGGGTCGACGATGTCGAGCGTGCGGCCGTCGGCCGCGTCCACGAACTCACCGTCGATGTAGTTGCGCAGCGTGCGAAGGTCGCTCACGGGTCTCTCCTCGGTCTGGGCCTGCGGCATTGCAGATTCCGGCGCCATGGTACGTCGGCGGATCCGGCCTACGAAGGGTGCCGAGTGGCCGGGCCCGGGGGTGGCGCCATCCACTGGTGGCGGAACGCGCGCCGCCCTGCCGGGGCGCGCGCGTACCGTGCCAGGGTAGCCGCAACACTGCCGGGATCGACAGGTGGATCCCGCACACACGATGAAATCCGCATGCGTTTTCCCGAAGCGCGACGAAATCAGCAGCTTCCACGCTTGCGAACAGGAGAACGATCAGGCACAGTGGCCGCGTGGCCAACCGCGACCGAAACGCGAGCGTTCCCCTCGACGCCGCCTCCAAGGCGATCATCGAGCAGCTCCAGGAGGACGGGCGCCGCCCGTACGCCGCCATCGGCAAGGCCGTCGGCCTGTCCGAGGCAGCCGTACGGCAGCGCGTGCAGAAGCTGCTCGACCAGGGCGTGATGCAGATCGTCGCCGTCACGGACCCGCTCACCGTCGGCTTCACCCGCCAGGCGATGGTCGGCATCCGGGTCGAGGGCGACATCGAGCCCGTCGCCGACGCGCTGGCCGCCCTCGACGAGGTCGACTACGTCGTCTGCACCGCAGGCTCGTTCGACCTCCTGGCCGAACTGGTCTGCGAGGACGACGAGCACCTGCTCGAAATGATCAACAAGCGCATCCGCGCGCTTCCCGGCGTGCGGAGCACCGAGAGCTTCGTTTACCTGAAGCTCCGGAAACAGACCTACACCTGGGGCACCCGATGACAGCCGACCCGGCGCAGAAGGACCTTTCCAAGACCGCCTACGACCACCTGTGGATGCACTTCACCCGCATGTCGTCGTACGAGAACTCCCCCGTGCCCACCATCGTCAAGGGCGAGGGCACGTACATCTGGGACGACAAGGGCCGGAAGTACATCGACGGCCTGGCCGGCCTGTTCGTCGTGCAGGCCGGTCACGGCCGCGCCGAGCTCGCCGAGGTCGCCGCCAAGCAGGCCAAGGAACTCGCGTTCTTCCCGATCTGGAGCTACGCGCACCCCAAGGCCGTCGAGCTGGCCGAGCGCCTGGCCAACTACGCCCCGGGCGACCTCAACAAGGTCTTCTTCTCCACCGGTGGCGGCGAGGCCGTCGAGACCGCCTGGAAGCTGGCCAAGCAGTACTTCAAGCTGATCGGCAAGCCGACCAAGTACAAGGTCATCTCGCGCGCCGTCGCCTACCACGGCACCCCCCAGGGCGCCCTGTCGATCACCGGCCTGCCGGGCCTGAAGGCCCCGTTCGAGCCGCTGGTGCCGGGCACCCACAAGGCCCCGAACACCAACATCTACCGCGCCCCGGCCTTCCTGGAGGGCCCCGACGGCACGGTCGACCCCGAGGCCTACGGCCGCTGGTGCGCCGACGAGATCGAGGTGGCGATCCTCAACGAGGGCGCCGAGACCGTCGCCGCCGTCTTCGTCGAGCCGGTGCAGAACGCCGGTGGCTGCTTCCCGCCGCCGCCCGGGTACTTCCAGCGCCTGCGCGAGATCTGTGACCGCCACGACGTGCTGCTGGTCTCGGACGAGGTCATCTGCGCCTTCGGCCGCCTCGGCACCATGTTCGGCGCCGACAAGTTCGGCTACGTGCCGGACATGATCACCTGCGCCAAGGGCATGACCTCGGGCTACTCTCCGATCGGCGCCACGATCATCTCCGACCGCATCGCCGAGCCGTTCTACAAGGGTGACAACACCTTCCTGCACGGCTACACCTTCGCCGGCCACCCGGTCTCCTCGGCCGTGGCGCTCGCCAACCTCGACATCTTCGAGCGCGAGGGCCTGAACCAGAAGGTGCTGGACAACGAGGCGAACTTCCTCGGCACCCTGAACAAGCTGCGCGACCTGCCGATCGTCGGCGACGTCCGCGGCAACGGCTACTTCTACGGCATCGAGCTCGTCAAGGACAAGGTCACCAAGGAGACCTTCAACGACGACGAGGTCGAGCGCGTGCTCTACGGCTTCCTGTCGAAGGCGCTCTTCGACAACGGCCTGTACTGCCGCGCCGACGACCGTGGCGACCCGGTCATCCAGCTGGCCCCGCCGCTGATCTCCGACCAGTCGACCTTCGACGAGATCGAGCAGATCCTGCGGGTCAGCCTCACCGACGCGTGGGCCAAGCTCTGATCCCCTGAGCCCTCCTCCCACCCTCCGCCGAAGGGCGGTCCCGCTCCTGCGGGGCCGCCCTTCGGCGTTCACACCACCGGCACGGAACATCACAGTCGTACGACCAAACATGCCTGAATGCGGGTGATTTGCCCGTGATGGCCCAGAGCGCCGCAACCGCGACCGGCCCCGGTCGTTCTAATCTGACGACTGTCATATCCCTGCGGCCCCCAGGATGGAACCTCATGTCAGCGGCACCGCCTGACAACGACGTGCTGTGGGCCCGAGGGATCGTCAAGTCCCACTACGGCACCCCCGCCCTGCGCGGCATCTCCATCGGCGTCCGCGACGGCGAGGTGCTCGCCGTCACCGGTCCGCGCGGCTCCGGCAAGAGCACCCTGCTCGGCTGCCTCTCCGCCCAGCTCCCGGTCGACGAGGGCGAGGTCTGGTTCAACAGCGCCCCCGTCCACACCCTCGGCCGGGCCGGACGCGAACGCCTCCGCCGCGACCGCTTCGGCTTCGTCGGCTCCGAGCCGCTCCTGGTGCCCGAACTCACCGCCCGCGAGAACGTCGCCCTGCCGCTGCTGCTCGCCGGCGCCGGCAACAAGGCCGCCTACACCGCCGCCGACGAATGGCTGGAACGCCTCGACGTCGGCGAGATCGCCCGGCAGCGCCCCGACCGGCTGGTCCAGAGCCAGCGCCAGCGGATCGCCGTCGCCCGCGCCCTCGCCCCGCTGCCGCCCGTCGTCTTCGCCGACGACCCCACCGCCCCGCTGCACCGCGAGGCCGCCGACCAGGTCCTGCGGATACTGACCAGCGCGGCCCGCTCGCACCAGCTCACCCTCGTCCTGGCCACCCACGACCCCGAGCTCGTCCGCTTCGCGGACCGCGCCGTCGCCCTCGTCGACGGACGGCTCACCGCACCCGCCGCCCCCGTCCCGCGCGGCCCCGCCGCCCCCGGCACGGCCGGTGCCTCCGCCGTCACGGCCACCCGCCGCTGACGAGGCCCAGCCGCTGAAAGAGTCGACGTGTTCTACCTCCGTCTGGCCCGGGGCTACCGGGTGCCCGACCTCGGCCGCTGGCTGCTCACCGCACTGGCGGCCGCCGTCGTCGCCGCCTTCCTGCTGCGCTCCCTCGGCCGGGCGCTGAGCGACCCGCTCGGCGGCGCCGACGCCCTGGTACGACTGCTCTGGTGCCTGCCCCCGCTGGCCGCCGTCGCCTGGTTCGCCGCCGTCGCCGCCCGCTCGGTGCCCGCCCGGCGGCCCGAGCGGATCGCCGGCCTCACCGCCGCCGGGGCCGGCTCCCGCCGGATCCGCGCCATGATCGCCGGCGAGGTCGCCCTCGCCTGCGCCCTCGGCAGCGTGCTCACCCTGCTGCTCTTCCTGGTGCTGCGCAACGACATCGCCGGGCCCTCGCTCGCCCCCGACCTCGGCATGGGCGTGCCGCTGCCGGCCGCCGCTCCGGTCACCCTGCTCGCACTGGTCCCGCTCACCGCCGGCCTCGCCGCCGGCTGCGCGGTGCCCGTCGCCGAGACCCTGCCGGGCGGCCGCCCCCACGGCCGGACCGGCTTCGGCCCGCTGCGGATCGCCGTACCGGTCGGACTGGTCGTCATCGGTGCCGCGCTCGAACTCATCGCCCTGCGCCCCGGCGCCTCCGCCGACGGCCGTCCGATCCACCTGCCCGCCGGACTCGGCAGCACCAGCACCGCCGCCCTCGGCGGCTGGGCCGCCAGCGCACTCGGCCTCGCCCTGCTCACCGGCCCGCTGCTCGCCTGGACCGGACGGCTGCTCGCCTTCGGCCGGCCCACCCCGCTGCGGCTGCTGGCCGGACGCGGCCTCACCGCCCAGGCCCGCCGGCTCGGCCCACCGCTGGCCGTCCTCACCCTGGTCGTCGCCCTGGTGCTGACCACCGTCCGTTACTGGATCGGCACCCCCGACAGCGCCGACGCGCTGCCCGCCGTCGAGGCCTGCCTGGTCCTCGGCTGCGCGGCCGCGGCGGTGACCGCCCGGCTCGCCGAGGTGCGTACCGACCGGCGGGAGGTCACCGATGCGCTGCTGCGCCTCGGTGCCGCCCCCCGACTGCTGTTCGGCGCCGTCGCGCTGCGCACCCTCGCGGTGGGCACCACGCTGCTGCTGACCGGCGGGGCGACCGCCGCACTGGCGGCCGCCGGGCTGCGCTAGGGCCGCCCGGATTCCTCAGCCGGCTGCCGCGAGCTGGCCGCAGGCGCCGTCGATCTCCTGACCGCGGGTGTCCCGGACGGTCGTCGGCACGCCGTGCGACTGCAGCCGGCGGACGAACTCGCGCTCGTCCTCGGGCCGGGAGGCCGTCCACTTGGAACCCGGGGTCGGGTTCAGCGGGATCAGGTTGACGTGCACCCGGTGGTTCTTGATCAGCCGACCGAGCAGGTCGGCGCGCCACGCCTGGTCGTTGATGTCCTTGATCAGCGCGTACTCGATGGAGATCCGGCGACCGGACTTCTCCGCGTAGTTCCAGGCCGCGTCCAGCACCTCGGCGACCTTCCACCGGGTGTTCACCGGGACCAGCTCGTCGCGCAGCTCGTCGTCCGGGGCGTGCAGCGACAGCGCCAGCCGGCAGCTGAGACCCTCGTCGGCCAGCCGGTTCATCGCCGGGACGAGGCCGACCGTGGAGACGGTGATGCCGCGCTGGGACAAGCCGAAGCCGTCCGGCGCCGGGTCGGTCAGCCGGCGGATCGCGGCCAGCACCCGGTTGTAGTTGGCCAGCGGCTCGCCCATGCCCATGAACACCACGTTGGACAGCCGCGCCTCGCCGCCCGGGATCTCACCGGCCTTCAGCGCGCGCATCCCGGCGGCGATCTGCTCGACGATCTCGCCGGTGGACAGGTTGCGGGTCAGCCCCGCCTGGCCGGTGGCACAGAACGGGCAGTTCATGCCGCAGCCGGCCTGCGAACTGATGCACATGGTGACCCGGTCCGGGTAACGCATCAGCACCGACTCGACGAGCGTGCCGTCGAACAGCTTCCACAGCGTCTTGCGGGTGGTGTCGTCGTCACAGGAGACGTGCCGCACCACCGACATCAGCTCGGGCAACAGGCTCTCGGTGAGCTTCTCCCGGCTGGCGGCGGGGATGTCCGTCCAGCTCGCCGGGTCGGCGGACATCCGGCCGAAGTAGTGGTTGGAGAGCTGCTTGGCGCGGAACGGCTGCTCGCCCAGCTCGGCGACGGCCTCCTTGCGCTCGGCGGGGCTCAGGTCGGCGAGGTGTCGCGGGGGCTTGGCGCCGCGCGGCGCGACAAAGGTGAGTTCTCCGGGCTTAGGCATGGTTGTTCCAGTGTCGCAGACGCGCGAGGGCCCCGGACGCCTGGCGTCCGGGGCCCGTACTCGGATCCGCGGGTCAGCTCCCGACGAAGGCCGCCAGCAGCAGCCAGACCACCGGGGCGGTCGGCAGCAGTGAGTCCAGCCGGTCCATGATGCCGCCGTGGCCGGGCAGCAGGGTGCCCATGTCCTTGATCCCGAGGTCGCGCTTGATCATCGACTCGCCCAGGTCGCCCAGGGTCGCGGTGACCGCGGCGCAGCCGCCCAGGATCAGGCCCTGCCACCAGCTGCCGCCGTCGATGATCAGCTGCATCAGCAGGGCGCCCGCCAGCATCGACAGACCGATGCCGCCGGCCAGGCCCTCGCGGGTCTTGCCGGGGCTGATCGTCGGGGCCAGCTTCGTCCGGCCGAACTTGTAGCCCACCGCGTAGGCGCCGGTGTCGCTGCAGATCGTGACGATCAGGAAGAGCACGATCCGCTGGGGGCCGTCGTCGGCCGCCAGCATCATCGCCACGAAGGTCGCCAGGAACGGCACGTAGAAGGCGGTGAACACGCCTGCCGTTATGTCGCGCAGGTAGTTCTCCGGCGGCTCGGCCATCCGCCAGACCATCACCGCCAGCCCGGTCAACGCGAGCGAGGCCGCGGCCCACTCGACGCCGGCCCAGTAGCCGGTGGCGACCATCGCGACACCGCCCACCACCAGCGGGATCAGCGGCACCTTGATCTGTTTGCGCTCGGCGAGCCGGGTGGTCAGCTCCCAGCTGCCGACCGCCACCGCGGCCATCACGACGAACAGGAACAGCGCCTTGACCACGAACAGCGTGGCGATGATCACCACGCCGAGGCCCACTCCCACGCCTATGGCGGCCTGGAGGTTACGGCCACCGCGCTGCTTGCGCGGCTCCGGCTGCGGGGCGGGCTGGGCGGCCACGGGTGTCTCCTGCCCTGGATGGGACGACGGCACGAAGGGGGGCTGCCCCGCCGCCCAGTGGCTCTGCGGCGGCGCGGGGTGCACCGGCGCCCCCGGGTACGGCGGGGCGCCGTGGCCGGGGGCGGGGGTGACGTCGTCGGTTATCGCGCGCAGCACGACCGTCTCCGTCACTCCGGGCGGCGCGGTCTCGGGCTGCTCGTCCCGGAACAGCGGGCCGCTCATCCGGCCAGGCTCCCTGGCCTGCTCCGGACCGGGGTCGGCGGGCGCGGCGGCGTCGGCGGGCGCGGTCGGCCGACCGTGCGCCGCGCGCCGGCCGGGGGTCGGATGCTGACCCGGGCCCGGGTGCCGGCCTGGAGCCGGGTACCCGCCGGGCACTGCCGACGGGACCTGGGCCTGACCACGGTCGGGCGCGCCGGGGTGCGGGCCGGGATCGGCCGGTACGGGAGGCATGACCTGAGTCTCCTCCGCGTCGCCGCCCCAGTACACCGGAGGCCGCTGGGAGTGATCCGAACGGAGGGCCTGGTCCCCGGGGACGGCACCCGGCACGGCCTGGTCGCCGGGGTGGCCGGGCTGGCCGGGGAAGGGCTGCGCCCGGTCCGGCGCCGGGTGCTCGCCGGACCCCGGCGCCGGACCCGCCGGCGGCCGGGGTGCCTGCGGCTGCGGCGCCGGGCGGTAAGGCTGGAACTGCTGGTCGGACGGGCCCCAGTAGCCAGGGGCGTCAGGGGCGTCGTTCATCAGACCTCGAGCAGCTCGGCTTCCTTGTGCTTCAGCAGCTCGTCGACCTGGGCCACGTACTTGGCCGTGGTGTCGTCGAGCTCCTTCTCGGCGCGGCGGCCGTCGTCCTCGCCGACCTCGCCGTCCTTGACCAGCTTGTCGATGGCGTCCTTGGCCTTGCGGCGCACCGAACGGATCGAGACCTTGGCGTCCTCGCCCTTGGTGCGGGCGATCTTGATGAACTCGCGGCGGCGCTCCTCGGTCAGCTCCGGCAGCACCACCCGGATGATAGAGCCGTCGTTCGACGGGTTGACGCCCAGGTCGGAGTCGCGGATCGCCTGCTCGATGGCCTTCAGAGCGGTCTTGTCGAACGGCGAGACGACCGCCATCCGGGGCTCCGGCACCGAGAACGAGGCCAGCTGGTTGATCGGCGTCACGGCACCGTAGTACTCGGCGACGATCTTGGCGAACATCGCCGGGTGCGCCCGGCCGGTGCGGATGGCCGCAAGGTCGTCCTTGGCGACGACGACGGCCTTCTCCATCTTCTCCTCGGCCTCGAGGAGGGTCTCTTCGATCACTGTGATCTCCCTGTCCGGTTCATCTGCTGTTGTCCCGACCGGTGTCGGCATCGGGGCCGGTCGCGGCGGACGCCGCCCCGTACGGCTGGTTGCTGCTCAGGCCCGGACAGAATCCTGGCTGATGAGTGTGCCGATCTTCTCACTCTTCACCGCACGCGCGATATTGCCCTCCGCCAGCAGTTCGAATACCAGCATCGGGAGGTTGTTGTCCTTGCACAGCGTGATCGCGGTGAGGTCGGCGACCTTGAGGTCGCGCGCGATGACCTCGGAGTACTCCAGCGCGTCGAACTTCACCGCGTCCGGGTTGGTCCGGGGGTCGGAGTCGTAGACGCCGTCCACGCCGTTCTTGCCCATCAGCAGGACGTCGGCGTGGATCTCCAGGGCGCGCTGGACGGCCGTGGTGTCGGTGGAGAAGTACGGCATGCCCATACCCGCGCCGAAGATCACCACGCGGCCCTTCTCCAGGTGCCGGACGGCCCGCAGCGGCAGGTACGGCTCGGCGACCTGGCCCATGGTGATGGCGGTCTGGACCCGGGTCTCGATGCCTTCCTTGACCAGGAAGTCCTGCAGTGCCAGGCAGTTCATGACGGTGCCGAGCATGCCCATGTAGTCGGACCGGGCCCGGTCCATGCCGCGGACCTGCAGCTCGGCGCCCCGGAAGAAGTTGCCGCCGCCGATGACCACCGCGACCTCGGTACCGGCGCGGACGACCGTGGCGATCTCGCGGGCGATCGCGTGCACGACGTCCGGGTCGACGCCGAGCCCGCCGCCACCGGCGAAGGCTTCACCGGACAGCTTGAGCAGCACCCGGCGGCGCGAGCCGGCCTTGGGGTCCTGCGCGGTCTCCTGCGTCTCCTGCATGGACTTCTCCTTTATTGCACCTGCTGGCTCACAGGCCTGGGCGTGCGGATGCCCGGCCTGCGCGTACACGAGAGGAGGCCACTGCCGCGGGAACCGGTTCGGTGTCCTGCACGGCAATGGCCTCCTCGTCGTTCATGGTGCCGACACGGCCCGCCCATGGACGGTTGGCGCTGGGTGAGCCCGTTCGGCGTTCCGCCCGCCCTGGTCAGCGGGCGGGGGCGGTTCCCAGCCTAGAGGGGCCGGGGACCAGGTGGAACGTGGCTCAGGCGCCGACGCGGAAGCGGGCGAAGCGCTTGAGGGAGACGCCGGCCTCCTCGAGGACCTTGGCGACGGTCTTCTTGTTGTCCTTGGCGAAGGCCTGCTCCAGGACGGAGTTCTCCTTCACGAAGCCGGTGACGCGACCCTCGACGATCTTCGGCAGGGCGGCCTCCGGCTTGCCCTCCTCGCGGGCGGTGGCCTCGGCGACGCGGCGCTCGTTCTCGAGGGCCTCGGCCGGGATCTCCTCGCGGGACAGGTACTTCGGCGCGAAGGCGGCGATGTGCTGCGCGACGTCCTTGGCGACCTCGGCGTTCTCCTTGTCCAGCTCGACCAGGACACCGACGGTCGGCGGCAGGTCGGGGCTGGTCTTGTGCAGGTAGACCGCGACGAAGCCGTCACCGTTGAACTGGGCGAAGCGACGGAAGACGATCTTCTCGCCCAGGGTCGCGTTGGCCTCGTCCACGAACTGCTGGACGGTCTTGCCGGCCTCGATCTCGGAAGCCAGGGCGGCGTCCAGGTCGGCCGGGGCGCTCTTGGCGACGTGGGCGGCGATCGCGTCGGCGACCTGGACGAAGTTGTCACCCTTGGCGACGAAGTCGGTCTCGCAGTTCAGCTCGACCAGAACGCCGGACTTCTTGTCCTCGGCGATCAGCGCGGCGACGGCGCCGTTGGAGGCGTCACGGCCCTCGCGCTTGGCAACACCCTTCTGGCCCTTGATGCGCAGGAGCTCGACGGCCTTCTCGACGTTGCCCTCGGCCTCGTCCAGGGCCTTCTTGCAGTCCATCATGCCGGCGCCGGTGAGCTCACGGAGCTTCTTGACGTCCGCGGCGGTGAAGTTCGCCATGGTGTGAATCTCTTCTCGCGTCTCGCGTGTCTGCGTGGGGATGCGCCGGGACCGATGGTTCGGTCCCGGCGCGGGAGAGAGGGGCACCTGCCGGTGTCGTACCGGCGAGTGCCCCTCACCCTTGGTACGTCAGGCCTGCTCGGCCGGAGCCTCGGTGGCCGGGGCCTCGGTGGCCGGGGCCTCGGTGGCCGGGGCCTCGGTGGCGGCGGCCTCGGCAGCGGGGGCCTCAGCCGGAGCCTCGGCGGCCGCGGGGGCCTCCTCGGCCTTCTTCTCGCCCTCGATGAGGTCCTTCTCCCAGTCGGCCAGCGGCTGGTCGGCGCCCGGCTCGGCCTTGGTGTCGGCCTTGGCGACACCGGCGCGGGACTTCAGGCCCTCGGCGACGGCGTCGGCGATCACGCGGGTCAGCAGGGTGACGGAGCGGATCGCGTCGTCGTTGCCCGGGATCTTGTAGTCGACCTCGTCCGGGTCACAGTTGGTGTCGAGGATGGCGACGACCGGGATGTTGAGCTTCCGGGCCTCGCCGACCGCGATGTGCTCCTTCTTGGTGTCCACGATCCAGACAGCGCTGGGAACGCGCTGCATGTCGCGGATACCGCCGAGGGTCTTCTCCAGCTTGTCGTGCTCGCGCTGGAGGACCAGGAGCTCCTTCTTGGTGAGGCCGGAGCCGGCCACGTCCGAGAAGTCCAGCTCGCCGAGCTCCTTCAGGCGCTGCAGACGCTTGTAGACGGTCGAGAAGTTGGTCAGCATGCCGCCGAGCCAGCGCTGGTTCACGTAGGGCATGCCCACGCGGGTGGCCTGCTCGGCGATGGCCTCCTGGGCCTGCTTCTTCGTGCCGACGAAGAGGACGCTGCCGCCGTGGGCAACGGTCTCCTTGATGAACTCGAAGGCGCGGTCGATGTAGTTCAGCGACTGCAGCAGGTCGATGATGTAGATGCCGTTGCGCTCGGTGATGATGAAGCGCTTCATCTTCGGGTTCCAGCGGCGGGTCTGGTGACCGAAGTGGACGCCGCTCTCCAGCAGCTCCCGCATCGTGACGACGGCCATTGCCGTGCTCCTCAGGTGTTACGGCCCGGCTGTGGCTGCCCTCGGGGGTTCCCTCGGGCGAAGTGCCTACGGCCAGGTCAGTCTCGGTTGTCCGTGGCGGCCAGGTGACAGCCACGCCTGACGCCCCGATCGTGCCGAGCCGCTTCCACCCGCTCGGTCCGGGGACCGGTCGGGCTCGGCGGACCGAGCGGCACTCGCACCTGGTGGGGCCGCGGAAGAACCGCGTCCGACCACCGGTGGCGGGGCGTGCGAAGTCGACCCGGTGGACCGGGTCGCGTGTGAAGTGTACGGGAAGCGCCGAGCAGCGAGCGACTTCGCGGGCGCGCGAGGGCCTACGGGCGGGCTGCGGACGAACGGGCCACGAGCTGTCGACGGCCCGGGGACGGGCCCGGTAGGCCGACCGGGCGGGAGCCCGGGAGAACGGCTTCGGCGACGGGGCCGCCGCGGACGGAGGAAGGGTGCCGACTGGTCGGCCCCCTGCCCGCCGAACGGTCCTCGTATGCCGTTTGTACACCGGATGGCGGCGCCCGTACACCCGTCCGGGTGACGGCGATCCGGGGCGGGGGTGGTTTGTCCACAGGCATCCGGATCTGGGTGGTGTGGACGTCGGGGCACGGCCAGCCTCGGGGCATGACTGGACGGCGTGGGGTTCGAGGGATGGTCACCGGGGCGGTGCCGGCGGCGCTGCTCGCCCTGGTGGGGGTTGCGAGTGCGTTGGGGGTGCCGGCGGGGGTGGGGTGGGCTGCTGGCGTGGCTGGTGTGCCTGCTGCTTCTGGTGCGGCGCGAGCTTCGGCGGGCGGCGGGCCGAGTGGAGGTGGCCCCGTCGCCGGGTCCGGCGGCGACTCCGGCGGCGACTCCGGCGGCGGTTCAGCCGGCGGTTCAGCTTGGGGTGCGGCGCGGGCCTGGCCGGTGGGCGGGCCGAACGGGATGTTGAAGCGGTTCGAGCCACCGGCGAAACCGTGGGCGGCCGGGCACCGGGGGGTGGACCTCTCCGCCGCACCCGGGGCGGAGGTACGGGCGGCTGCCGCCGGGGTGATCGCGTTCTCCGGGCTGGTGGCGGGGCGCCCGGTGGTGACCGTCACCCATCCGGGCTCCGGGACTCCCCCGCTGCGGACCACCTACCTGCCCGTCCTCGGCGAGCTCCCGGTCGGCACCGCGGTGGCCGCCGGGCAGGTGATCGGTCAGCTCGCCCCGGACGGGCGGCACTGCGGCGCGCGGGACTGCCTGCACTGGGGGCTGCTGCGCGGCGGCCGCTACCTCGATCCGCTGGCCCTGCTCGGCACGGGCCGGGCACGCCTGCTGCCACTGAGCGGGCCGGGCCGGGCCGCGCGGATGGAGTGACCCGGCCCGAGGGAAGGGGTCGTTGCTCGGCAAGAGTTCGACGACCGGGCCGGACGGTGATTCAGGTGCGGTCGAGGCCGCGCAGCACCAGGGCGACGGCACCATCGGCGACCGCCTCGGGGGACTCGACCGGGCAACCCGCCCGGTCCCCGGTGGCGAACTGCTCGGCCCGGCGGACGGCCGCCTCCACGACCCCCTGCAACAACGCCGCGGCGAGCCGGGGCTGCTCGTGGCCGAGGTCCTCCAGGGCCCGGACGACCAGGCCGGCGAGCCGGCTGTGCGCCACTCGGATGCGCTCACGCGCGGCCTCGTCCAGTTCCAGTGCCGAGATGGCCATGACGGCGCGGTGCCTCGGGTCGCCGGCCAGGTCCAGCTGACCGCGGACGTACGCCTCGATCCGCTCGGCAGCGGTGTCGCAGCTCGCCATCCCGGCTTCGATCTCGGCCGCCCAGAGCGGGAAGTCCGCCTCGCACAGCGCCTCGACCACAGCGGCGCGGGAGCGGAAGTACTCGTAGACGGAGGAGCGCGCCAGCCCGGTGCGGGCCGCGAGCGCGGGGAAGGTCAGGGCCTCCATGCCACCTTCGGTGAGCAGGTTGCGGGCAGCATCCAGGAGGGCTGCCCGCTGCAGCTGGCGATGCTCGGCCACCGTGGCCGCTCGGATCTTCGGCACGCTCCCACTGTACGGAGCCCTGTCTGCGGCCGGTACAGCGCCGCGCATCCGGGCGCGGGGGCCGGGCCCGTCGGACGGCTCCGGCGGCTCGCTACCGGACGTCCGAGAGCTTGGCGCGCAGTTGGAGGACGGACTTGGTGTGGATCTGGCTCACCCGGCTCTCCGTCACCCCCAGCACCTGTCCGATCTCGGCGAGGGTGAGTCCCTCGTAGTAGTAGAGCGTCACCACGGTCTTCTCCCGCTCGGGGAGGGTGTTGACCGCCTGGGCCAGCAGTCTGCGCAGCTCGCGGTCCTCGGCCACCTCGACCGGGTCGTCCGCCCCGTGGTCCTCCAGGGTGTCCACCAGGCTCAGCCGGTCGCCGCCCTCCCCCACCGGGTGCAGCAGCTCGTCCAGGGCCACCACATTGGCGAGCGACAGCTGGCTGAAGATCGCGTGCAGGTCCTCGATCGCGATGCCCATCTCGGCCGCGACCTCGGGGTCGTGCGGCGTCCGGCGCAGCCGGGCCTCCAGTGTCGCGTAGGTCCGTTCGACGGCCTTCGCCTTCTGGCGCACCGAGCGGGGGATCCAGTCCAGGGCGCGCAGCTCGTCGATGATCGCGCCGCGGATGCGGCTGATCGCGTAGGTCTCGAACTTGATGGCGCGGTCGATGTCGAACTTCTCGATCGCGTCGATCAGCCCGAAGACCCCGGAGGAGACGAAGTCGGCCTGCTCGACATTGGAGGGCAGGCCGACCCCGACCCGGCCCGCCACGTACTTGACGAGTGGTGAGTAGTGCAGGATCAGCTGCTCGCGCAGTCGTTGGTCGCCGGTCTCCTTGTACGAACGCCAGAGCTCTTCGAGCGCGCTGCGCCCCGGGGCCCCGGCCTCCCGACCGTCTGCGCCCTCCCCCGTGCCCGCCCGCTCCCGGCGGGGCCGGGAACCGGGTGGGGAGGTGGCATCCGGGGCGGGGGCACTCGAAGCCAACCGGGGGGCATGGTCGACGGCCGCACCACCCGGCGCGTCCGCTTCGCCGACCGCCCCGCCGACCGCCCCGGGGTTGCGGGCCGGCTCGGCGGTGCGGGCCGGGTCAGCGCCTCCGGTCGTGTCGGCGTCCCTGGCTGGATCGGCGTCCTTGGTCGTGTCCGCGGGCTGGCCTGGTACCACCGTCGGCCGGCCGCCCTGGCGCGACAGGCCTCCCATCGTCCCCGCCGACTTGGGCGGGAACTCGGTCACGGTGCGCCGCTCGGTCCGCGGCCCTCCCGAGGACCGAGCGCCACCGGTCACTCTGTGTCCGGGAATGTGTGTGGGCATACGTTGGTCTGCGCCGTTCTGCCGAGTCATGTGCTGATAGGGAAGGCATGTGGAGCGTAGCGTCACCGACCCACTGCAAAGCGCTACCGCCACTCGGTCGTCCCCCGATCCGGTGGCGTTCGCTCACCGGATCCGGGCACACGAGCGGAAGAACCGGATCAGCAGGTCAGCCGGACCGTGCCGACTCGCCTCCCCCGGGCGCACCCATGTTCGCCCGCCCGCCGCTCACCTCCTCCGTACCGCTCGCCAGTGCGCACCGTGCCGCTCCACGAAGCCGAGCGAGACCAACTCGTAGAGCCGTTGCAGGACTTCGTCCGGCGGGAGTCCGGACTGGCGGGCCAGTCGCTCGACCGGAGCGCCGTCCGCCGTGGCCGGTACGGCCTCCAGCACCCGGGCCACCGCCGGCTCCAGCAAGTCCCTCGGCAGGACCGGACCGCTGCGCTGCGGGGCGAGATCCTCCCCGATCGACCCGACCAGTTCGGTGATCTCGGCCGCGTCGGTGACCAGCGTGGCGCCGCCGCTGCGGATCAGGGCGTGGACCCCGGCGGAGAGCTCCGAAGTGACGGGCCCGGCGACACCCATGGTGTGGCGGTTGAGGTCCCGCGCCCGTCTGGCCGTGCTCAGGGCTCCGCTGCGCAGAGCCGCCTCGACCACCACGGTGCCCCGGGTCAGCGCCGCGATGACCCGGTTGCGGAGCACGAAGCGGAAGCGGTTCGGGTGCTCTCCGGGCGGGAGTTCGCTGACCAACAGGCCCTGGACGCCGATCCGCCGGATCAGTTCGGCGTTCCCCTTCGGGTAGGCCACGTCGACTCCGCAGGCCAGCACGGCGACGGTCATCCCGCCGACGGCAAGCACCCCTCGGTGGGCCGCGGCGTCGATCCCGTACGCGGCACCGGAGACCACGACCCAGCCGCGCTCGGCCAGTTGGGCCGAGAGCTCGCCCGCGACATGGGCGCCGTAGGCCGTGCAGGCCCGCGATCCCACCACGGCCACCGAGCGGAGGGCGAGCAGCCGCAGTGAACCCGTGCCGGTGGTCCACAGCCCGATCGGGCGTCCGTCACCCAGGTCGTCCAGTTGACTGGGCCATTCCGTGTCCCCCGGAATGATGAAGCGCCCGCCGACGTCCCGTACCCGTTTCAGGTCGTTCGCCGGGTCGAGCCCCGGGAGCCGCGCCTGGTAGGCGGCCAGCCGGGCGGAGTCCAGCCCGGGGTGGTCGGGGACGTCGCCCTCCCTGATCGCCCGGACCACCTCCACGGCGGGGAGCTGGCCGAGCCAGCGGCCGACCACCGCGTCGCCCGGTTCGCTGAGCCGGTTGAGCAGGGCCCGGGCGAGCCGCTCCGGTTCGCGTCCGGTCGGCGGGCCGGCCTCGGCCGGCCGGGGTGCTCGGTCTGCCCGGGGTGCTTGGGCTGCTTGAAGTGCTTGGGCCGCTTGGGCCGCTTGGGGGTGCCCCAACAGCTGGTTCACGCCGCCTCCTCCTCGTTCGCCAGGGGCTTCTCCGGCGGGTCGGGCCAGTCGTCCTCCGGGCCGGGCCTGCGCTGTGCCGGGATGATCCCGGCCCGGCCGTATCCGCGTTCGGGCAGCGGGAGCCCCTGCTCGACCCCGGTGCGCAGGACCAGGGCGGTGCGCACGTCCCGCTGGTCCGGCCGGTCGCGGCCGGCCAGGTCGGCGACCGTCCAGGCGACCCGGAGCACCCGGTCCAGGCCGCGCGCGGTCAGCAGCCCGCGCTCCAGCTGACGGGCGACGTCGTCGAGCGCACCGGACCCGAGCTGCCACCGGGTCCGCAGTTCATGGCCGGGCACCTCCGCGTTGGTCCGCCACGGGGTGTGCGCCAGCCGGACCGCAGCCCGCTCCCGCGCCGCCAGCACCCGGGCCGCGACGGTCTCGGTGTTCTCGGCCGTGGTGTCCCGCTCCATCAGCTCGATCCTGGTCACCGGGGCGACCTGGACCTGGAGGTCGACCCGGTCCAGCAGCGGACCGGAGAGCCGCCCCTGGTACCGGCTGACCATGGCCGGGGTGCACTCACAGCCCTCGCCCCGCCGCGAGTACCGGCCGCACGGGCACGGATTGGCGGCCAGGCAGAGGAGGAATCGGGCCGGGAGCCGGAGCGATCCTGCCGATCGGGCGATCACCACCTCGCCGGACTCCAGCGGCTGGCGCAGCGCGTCGAGCACCCGTACCGGGAACTCCGGCGCCTCGTCCTGTTTTCCGAACCGCCGCGAGTTCGCATCGCCTCTGAGCTGGGTGAATGCGTCGCGTTCATGTCCGGGACGCACTCACCTGGCAATCATGGCTGGG
>NZ_JBHXEG010000091.1:0-33726 GCF_042724935.1 Kitasatospora sp. NPDC127060 | reverse complement strand
CTCAAGCACGAACGCCCCCACAGTCGAACGAGATCATCAACGAGCGCCAGTATGCCGCGAGCCGCCAGGCCCCAGTTACGGGACAACCTTTAGCGTCCCGCGCATGGTCAAGATCGTGCCGTTCACCGGCGAAGAGAAGGAAAGCCTGCACGCGGCGCTGGACCGGCACCGCGACGCGGTGCTGTGGAAGGTCCAGGGCCTGGACGACGAGCAGTTGCGCCGGCCCCTGACCCCCTCGGGGACGACCCTGCTCGGCCTGGTCAAGCACCTCGGCGGCGCCGAACTCGGCTGGTTCCGCGAGACCTTCGGCCGGGAGACCGGCCCGCTGCCGTTCGACATCGACGCCGACGAGAGCTCCGACATGCGGATCGAGCCGCACGAGTCGACGGCGGACGTGCTGGCCTTCTACGCCCGCGCCCGGGCCGCCGCCGACGAGGTGATCGCGGAACTCGGCCTGGACGACACCGGCACCTCCTGGTCGGGCCGGACGGTCTCGCTGCGCTGGGTGCTCATCCACATGACCACCGAGACCGCCCGGCACGCCGGGCACCTGGACATCCTGCGCGAACTCACCGACGGCGCCACCGGGGACCACGACCGCAGCTGAGGCCCTACTCCGCCGGCGCCAACTCGGCCGCCAGCCGGCGCAGTTCGCTGCCGAACTCCGGGTTGGCGAGCGCCGCGGCGAACTGGGCGCGCAGGTAGGCGGCCGGATTGCCGGTGTCGTACCAGGTGCCGGCGATGACCTGCCCGTAGACGGCGCGGCGGGCCGCGTAGGCGTTGATGGCGTCGGTCAGGTAGACCTCGTCCTCGGGCTTCTCGTGCCAGCGGCGGGTGAGTTCGCGCAGTTCGTCGACGATGCCGGGGGTGATGACGTACCCGCCGATGGCGGCGTACGCGGAGGGGGCGTCGACCGGCTTGGGCTTCTCGACCAGGCCGGTGATCCGCAGCGAGCCGCCGCCGAGGTCCTCCTTCACCACCGGCACGCCGTAGCGGTAGGAGTCCTCGGGGGCCATCGGCATCAGGGCCAGCACCGGCGCGTTGGTCTGCTCGAACGCCCGGATCAACTGCTGGGCGCGGGGCACCTCGGCGACGAACACGTCGTCCGGCCACAGCACCAGGCAGGGCTCGTCCCCGAAGTGCCGGGCGGCGTTGAGCACCGGGGTGCCGTTGCCGTACGGGCCGTGCTGGTACAGGTAGCTGATGTGCCCCTTGCGGGACAGCTCCCCCACCTCCTCGACGGCGTCCGCGAACGCCGCCTTGCCGTCCCGGCGCAGCTGGTCGACCAGCACCGGGTTGGGGCGGAAGTGCTCCTGGATGAGGCCCTTGTCGCCGTTGACGACGATGGTGATGTCGGTGATGCCGCTCTCGATCAGCTCGCGCACGGTGTGCTCGATCACCGGCTTGTCACCGACCGGCAGCATCTCCTTCGGGGTGGCCTTGGTCAGCGGCAGCAGGCGGGAGCCGAGTCCGGCGGCGGGGATGACGGCTCGGCGGATGGTCCTGGGGGCCATGTGATGCTCTCTCATGTCGATGGTGCTGCGCCGCAGTTGAGCGGCACCGCCACCGACGCTACCAAGGATGACTTCATGATCATTACCAGCCGCCGGGGGCCGGCGGTCGCCACCGCCGGCCCCCGCACCGGCCGTTCACTCAGGCCGTGTAACCGCCGTCCACCGCGAGGGCGGTGCCGGTGACGTAGCGCCCGCCGGGCCCGGCCAGGAAGGCCACGGCGGCGGCGATGTCCTCGGCCTCACCGAAGCGGTCCAGGGCGGTGAGCGAGCGCTGGAAGTCGGCGGAGCCGCCGTCGGCCGGGTTCATGTCGGTGTCGATCGGGCCCGGGTCCACCACGGTGGCGGTGATCCCGCGCGGGCCGAGCTCCCGGGCCAGGCCCCTGGTCAGTCCGGTGAGCGCGGTCTTGGCGGTCGCCTGGAGGACGAAGTCCGCACCGGGGACCCGCCCGTTGAAGCAGGAGCCGATGCTGATGATCCGGCCGCCCTCGCCCATGTGCCGGGCGGCGGCCTGGGCCGCCAGGAACACCGAGCGGATGTCGACGGCCAGCACCCGGTCGAGTTCCTCGACCGTCACCTCGGCGAGCGGGCCGTAGGTGAGGAAGCCCGCGTTGTTCACCAGGACGTCGATCCCGCCCAGTTGCCGGACCGTCTCCTCCACCGCCCGCGCGGCGGCGTCCGGTTCGACCAGGTCGGCACGGATCGCCACCGCCCGGCCGCCCGCCGCCTCGATCTCGCCGACGACCGCCCGGGCCTGCTCCTCGGCCCGCACGTAGGTCAGCGCCACCGCCGCCCCCTCGGCCGCCAGCCGCTTGGCCACCGCCGCGCCGATGCCCCGGCTGCCGCCGGTCACCAGGGCCACCTTGCCGGTCAGGTCACTGCTCATCGTCGTTCCCCCTGTCAGTGGTTGCCACGTTCGTGGCTCACCCAAGGTAGGACCTGACACCGGTGTCAGGTTCAAGCCTTTTCTTCCTCTCCTCGGAAACGTGTCACCGCCCGATCGGAGCGGGCTGGCGCTCCTTGACGTCCCGGGCCGGGAAGTCGTGGCAGATTTCTCCGCCGGGGACGTCAAGACGGCGGCCCCGGCTCCGACCGACGGCCGAGGGGCCCGAACGGGGGCCCGCCCACGACGAGGAGTACGCGATGAAGTTCCTGATCAGCCTGCACATCAACCCGGCCGTGCTGGACGCGCTGACCGACGAGGAGAAGGCGGCGATCGGCGCCGGCCACGGGAAGTTCATCGAGGAGCTGAAGTCCTCCGGCGAACTGATCGTCACCCAGGCCCTGGTCGACCCCTCCCAGGCCGCCGTGGTCACGGTGCGGGACGGCCGGCCGGTGGTGACCGACGGCCCGTTCCTGGAGGCCAAGGAGTTCCTCGGCGGCTTCTACCTGGTCGACTGCGACAGCAAGGAGCGGGCGGTCGAGCTGGCCGCGCGGATCCCGGACGCCGCGGTCGAGGGGCTGGGCGTCGAGGTGCGCCAGGTGATGTTCTCCGACGGACACTTGGAGGCATGACAGCACCGGACTTCGAGGACCTGCTGCGCGACCTCACGCCGCAGGTCCTCGGCACGTTGGTACGGCGGTACGCGCGGTTCGAGGGGTGCGAGGACGCCGTGCAGGAGGCCGTCCTCGCCGCGGCCGTGCAGTGGCCCGACGAGGGCGTGCCGGACAACCCGCGCGGCTGGCTGGTGACGGTCGCCTCCCGGCGGCTGGTCGACCGGATCCGCAGCGACCGGGCCCGCCGCGAGCGCGAGCACGCGACCACGGCCGCCGAGGTGGTGCCCGAGGAGGTGCCGGACACCGACGACACCCTGCTGCTGCTCTTCCTGTGCTGCCACCCGGCGCTCACCGGCGCCTCGCAGACCGCGCTCACCCTGCGCGCGGTCGGCGGCCTGACCACCGCCGAGATCGCCCACGCCTTCCTCGTCCCGGAGGCCACCATGGCGGCCCGGATCAGCCGCGCCAAGCAGCGGATCCGGGCCGCCGGCAGCTCCTTCGCCCTCCCCGGGGAAGCCGAGCGCGAGGAGCGGCTGGGGGTCGTGCTGCACGTGCTCTACCTGATCTTCAACGAGGGCTACACCGCCTCCTCCGGCAGCGAACTGCACCGCGCCGACCTCGCCCGCGAGGCGATCCGGCTGGCCCGGATGGTGCACACCCAGCTGCCCGAGGACGACGAGGTGACCGGGCTGCTCGCCCTGATGCTGCTCACCCACGCCCGCCGGGCGGCCCGGACCACCGCGGCCGGCGACCTGGTGCCGCTGGCCGAGCAGGACCGCACCGCCTGGGAGCGCCCGCTGCTCGACGAGGGCACCGCACTGGCCAGGACCGCCCTGGCCGGCCCCCGGCTCGGCCCGTACCAGCTCCAGGCCGCCATCGCCGCCACCCACGCCGACGCCGCCACCGCCGAGGAGACCGACTGGGCGCAGGTGCACGCCCTCTACCTGATCCTGGAGCGGATCGCACCCAACCCGGTGGTCACCCTCAACCGCGCCGTCGCCCTGGCCGAACTGGAAGGCCCGCGGGCCGGACTCGCCCTGCTCGCCGCCCTGGACCAGGACCGCCGGATGTCCGGCCACCACCGGCTGCTCTCCGTCCGGGCCCACCTGCTGGAGCGGGCCGGCGACCTCCCCGGCGCCCACGACCACTTCCGCCGCGCCGCGAAGGCCACCGCGAGCCTCGCCGAACAGCGCTTCCTGGAGGCCCGGGCCCGCCGGCTACAGGCCTAGGCCCAGGCCCAGCTCCGTCCGGTACCAGTCCGCCGCCCCGGCCAGGCGGGCCAACGGCCCCGGGCCGGGTGGGCAGGCGGCCAGGCGCCAGACGTCGTCGCTGCGGTACCAGTGATCGCGGGCGATCATGACGAACTGCCGCTCGGAGACCCGGCCCGGCGTGGCGGCGAGCAGCCGGCGGCACTCCGCCCAGGGCAGCGCCGGGCCGTCCGGGGCGGGCAGCAGGCCGAGCCCGGCGAGGGCGGCCAGCAGTTCGGCGGTGCGGACCGGCGCCGGGTGGGCGGCGTGGTGGATGCCCGGCGCCGGGGGCGGGGCGTCCAGCGCCAGCGCGGTGATCAGCCGGGCCAGGTCGGCGCGGTCCACCAGGGAGAGCCGGGAGTCGCCGCCCGCCCACCGGCCCGGGACCCTGCGGGCCAGCTCGACCAGGGCGGGCACCACCCAGCGGTCGCCGGTTCCGGTGACCAGCGCGGAGCGCAGCACCACGGCACCGGCCGCCAGGGCGTGGCCCTCCCCCAGCAGCCGGGTCCGGCTGGCCTCGGACAGCGGTGCGGCGGGCACCTCGTCGACGCCGATGCCCGGGTGCGGGCCCTCGCCGTACACCGCCGTGGTCGACAGGTGGACGATCCGCCCGATCCCGGCCCGGGCGGCCGCCGCCATCACCGCCGCCGCACCCCGGTCGTTGACGGCCGCGCACTCCTCGGCGCCGCCGCCGACCCGGGAGGCGAGGTGCAGCAGCACCCCGGCGCCCGCGCACAGCCGGTCCAGCGCGGCCCGGTCGGCGAGGTCGCCGGGCACCCAGCCGGTGTGCCCGTCCGCGACGGGCTCCCCGCGCACCAGCGCCCGCACCGGGATGCCGCGGGCCGCGAGCTCCGCCCGCACGGCGGAGCCGATGAAGCCGGTCGCCCCGGTGAGCGCGACCGCGGTCCGTGCCCCGGGCCGCTGTGGCGCTGCCATGCCTGGTTCCTCCCTGCCGACCGGCCGGTCAGTCTAGCCAGCGTGCCGCCCACCCGTAGCCACCCGTACGGAGGGGGCGCCGGTACGGCCGGGGTAAGGCCCACCTAGGCTGTATGCCAAGCAAAACGGGCGAACCGGACCCCCACCAGGGACCACGAGGACGGAAAGCGGGACCCGCCGATGGGCGACGGAATGTCAGGAATGCACCACCACGGCGGGATGGCCCCGCTGGGGCCGTTCAGCCTCTCCAACGTGTGGACCTGGTCCCCGGACTGGGTGTTCCTGCTCGGCGGCCTGGTCGCGCTGGCGCTGTACCTGGTCGGCGTGGTCCGGCTGTACCGGCGCGGGGACCGCTGGCCGATCGGCCGGGTCGTCGGCTGGGTCGCGGGCGTCGCCAGCCTGCTGCTGGTCACCTGCAGCGGGCTGAACGACTACGGCATGGTGCTGTTCAGCGCGCACATGATCCAGCACATGGTGCTGTCCATGCTGACGCCGATCCTGCTGCTGCTCGGCGCCCCGATCACGCTGGCGCTGCGCGCCCTGCGCCCGGCGGGCAAGGGCCGGCCGCGCGGTCCGCGCGAACTGCTGGTGGCGCTGCTGCACAGCCGGTACGTCCGGGTGATCTCGCACCCGGCGTTCACCATCCCGATGTTCATCGCGAGCCTGTACGGGGTCTACTTCACCCCGGCGTTCGACTTCCTGATGCAGTACCGCCTCGGGCACATCTTCATGATGGTCCACTTCCTCATGACCGGTCTGACCTTCTTCTGGCCGATCATGGGCGTGGACCCGGGCCCGCACCGCCCCGGCCATGTGATGCGGATCATCGAGCTGTTCATGGGGATGCCCTTCCACGCCTTCTTCGGCGTGGCGGTGATGATGGCCGGCCACCCGCTGGTGACCACCTTCACCGTCCAGGGCTCACCGCCCGGGACGGACCTGCTGGAGGACCAGAAGCTGGCCGGCGGCATCACCTGGGCGTTCGGCGAGATCCCGACCGCGATCGTGCTGATCGCGCTGGTCTACCAGTGGATGGGCTCCGAGCAGCGGCAGGCCCGCCGCCGGGACCGCGCCGAGGAGCGCAGCGGCGACGCCGAGCTGGAGGCGTACAACGCCTACCTGGCCTCGCTGCACAAGAAGGGCCCTCGCCCGGCCGCCGCAGCACCCGCCGCCGCCCCCGCCGCCCCGGCGGCCGACGCCGGCTGAGCCCGGCCCCGCAGCACCCCCGGAGCCCACGTCCTCCCCGGCGGACGTGGGCTCCGTCATGTTCCGGAACGGTGGTCCGGCCGGGGGCGTTCGAGGGGTATGCACGCCCTGTTCCTCCCCGCCGTACTGCTCGGCGGGTACGTCCTGCTCTGGCTGCTCGGCTTCCTCGGCTGGGCGCTGCTCCAGTGCCGTCGGCCGGTGCCCGCCGGGGCCGACTACCTGGTGGTGCTGGGCGCCGCGCTGGACGGCTGCGAGCCCGCTCCCACCCTCAGGGCCCGGCTGGACACCGCGCTGGAACGTTTCGCCGCCGAGGAGGCCGCCGGGCACGCGCCGCTGCTGCTGGTGACCGGCGGCAAGGGCCCGCACGAGGAGTGCACCGAGGCCGGCGCGATGGCCCGCTACCTGCTCGCCCGGGGCGTCCCGGCCGAGCGGATCCGGCGCGAGGAGCGGGCCGTGAACACCGCGGAGAACCTGCGGTTCAGCGCCGCCCTGATGGCCGCGGAGCACCCCGGCTACCGCTGCACCGTGGTCACCAGCGGCTTCCACACCGTCCGCTCCGCCCTCGCCGCCCGCCGGGCCGGCGCCCCGGCCCGGCTGCTCGGCGCGGAGGGACCGCTCGCCCACGGCCCGTACCAGCTGCTGCGCGAGGCGGTCGGCACGGCGCTCGCGCTGCCGCGCGCCAACGGCGCCGCCCTGCTGCTGCTCACCGGCACCGGCGTGCTGCTCGGACTGGCCTGACGGCGCACGCGGAGAGGCCCCCGGGTCCGCGGCGAACGGACCCGGGGGCCTCCCGGTGCATCGAACCGATCGGCGTCAGCCGAGGTTGGCGATGGCCTCGTTGAAGGTCTTCGACGGGCGCATCACGGCCGCGGCCTTGGCCGGGTCCGGCTGGTAGTAGCCACCGAGGTCGACGGCCGAGCCCTGGACGGCGATCAGCTCGTCCACGATGGCCTTCTCCTGCTCGGTCAGCGCCTTGGCCAGGCCGTCGAAGGCCTGGGCCAGCTCGGCGTCGGCGGTCTGCTTGGCCAGCTCCTGGGCCCAGTACATGGCCAGGTAGAAGTGGCTGCCGCGGTTGTCGATGCCACCGAGGCGGCGGCTCGGCGACTTGTCCTCGTTGAGGAAGGTGCCGGTGGCGCGGTCCAGGGTGTCGGCCAGCACCTGGGCGCGGGCGTTGTCCGTGGTGGAGGCCAGGTGCTCGAAGCTGGCGGCCAGCGCGAAGAACTCGCCCAGGCTGTCCCAGCGCAGGTAGTTCTCCTTGACCAGCTGCTGGACGTGCTTCGGGGCGGAGCCGCCGGCGCCGGTCTCGAACAGGCCGCCGCCCGCCATCAGCGGGACGACCGACAGCATCTTGGCGCTGGTGCCCAGCTCCAGGATCGGGAACAGGTCGGTCAGGTAGTCGCGCAGCACGTTGCCGGTGACCGAGATGGTGTTCTCGCCGCGGCGGATGCGCTCCAGCGAGAACGTGGTGGCCTCGACCGGGGACATGATCTCGATCTGCAGACCGGTGGTGTCGTGCTGCGGGAGGTAGGCCTTGACCTTCTCGATCAGCACGGCGTCGTGGGCGCGCTCGGCGTCCAGCCAGAACACGGCCGGGTCGCCGGTGGCGCGGGCGCGGGTGACGGCCAGCTTGACCCAGTCCTGGATCGGCAGGTCCTTGGTCTGGCAGGCGCGGAAGATGTCGCCGGGCTGGACGGCCTGCTCCAGCACCACGTTGCCCTCGGCGTCGACCAGGCGGACGGTGCCGGCCGCGTCGATCTCGAAGGTCTTGTCGTGGGAGCCGTACTCCTCGGCCTTCTGGGCCATCAGACCGACGTTCGGGACGGAGCCGATGGTGGCCGGGTCCAGGGCGCCGTGGGCGCGGCAGTCGTCGAGGACGGCCTGGTACACGCCGGAGTAGCTGCTGTCCGGCAGCACGGCGAGGGTGTCGGCCTCCTGGCCGTCCGGGCCCCACATGTGGCCGGAGGTGCGGATCATGGCCGGCATCGAGGCGTCGACGATGACGTCGCTCGGCACGTGCAGGTTGGTGATGCCCTTGTCCGAGTCGACCATGGCCAGGGCGGGGCCCTCGGCCAGCTCGGCCTCGAAGGAGGCCTTGATCTCGGCGCCGTTCTCCAGCGCGTCCAGACCGGCCAGGATGCCGCCGAGGCCGTTGTTCGGGTTCAGACCGGCGGCGGCCAGCGCCTGGCCGTACGCCGCGAAGGTCTTCGGGAAGAAGGCGCGGACCACGTGGCCGAAGATGATCGGGTCGGAGACCTTCATCATGGTGGCCTTGAGGTGCACCGAGAACAGCACGCCCTCGGCCTTGGCCCGGGCGACCTGGGCGGCCAGGAACTCGTTCAGGGCGGCGACGCGCATCACCGAGGCGTCGACGACCTCGCCGGCCAGCACCGGGACCTTCTCGCGCAGGACGGTGGTGGTGCCGTCCTGGCCGAGCAGCTCGATGCGCAGGGCGCCGTCGGCGGCGATCACGGCGGACTTCTCGGTGGAGCGGAAGTCGTTCTCGCCCATGGTGGCGACGTTGGTCTTGGACTCGGCGGTCCAGGCACCCATGCGGTGCGGGTGGGTCTTGGCGTAGTTCTTGACCGACTGCGGGGCGCGGCGGTCCGAGTTGCCCTCGCGCAGGACCGGGTTGACGGCGCTGCCCTTGACCTTGTCGTAGCGGACGCGGACGTCCTTGTCCTCGTCGCTCTGCGGGTCGTCCGGGTAGTCCGGCAGGGCGTAGCCCTGGGCCTGCAGCTCGGCGATGGCGGCCTTCAGCTGCGGCACCGAGGCCGAGATGTTCGGCAGCTTGATGATGTTGGCGCTCGGGGTCTTGGCGAGCTCGCCGAGCTCGGCCAGGGCGTCACCGATGCGCTGGGCCTCGGTCAGACGCTCCGGGAAGCTGGCGATGATCCGCCCGGCCAGGGAGATGTCACGGGTCTCCACCCGCACACCCGCCGTCGAGGCGTACGCCTGGACCACCGGCAGGAACGAGTAGGTCGCCAGGGCCGGAGCCTCGTCGGTGTGCGTATAGATGATGGTCGAGTCAGTCATCGGTACTCCGCTTCACGTCTCCAACGTCTTGACGTCAAGATATCTCGTCCCGGGCCCCTCGCTCCACCTCCCCCCGCCCCTGCCCGGTGCGCCGGCCGGATCCGGGGCCCGCACAGCGGGCACCGGCGGCCGGATCCACCGTGGTCCGGAGCGCGCCGGATGGCAAGCGGAGCGCTCCCGGGCCGTACGGGACGGGCGGGGTTGGGGCGGATGTACGGCCCCGTTCCGGCCGAGTTCGGGCCGGCGCGGGACTGGCGTAGTCCAATCGGGTGAGCCGGGTGTCAGGAGTGCGTCAACGCACCACCTCATTCGGTCAACGCTGCGTCAGGACCGGCGACGTCCGGCAGGACCCGACCTAGCGTCGAGGCAAGCAGTTCCGGCAGCCACCACCACCCCACCCGGGAGCACCCGCATGGCCTGCGTCGTCTGGCACGTTCCGGTCACCACCACCGGCACCGGAAGCACCGCCGCCCTCCGCCTCTTCCGCATGCGCGACGGCAGCCGCTGCGCGGTCGGATTCTCCAGCCCCGACGCGCTCACCGCCCTCCTGGGGCCCGCGCAGGCCCACACCGAACTCGCCGAGGCCGCCCTGCGCGACCTCACCCGCCCGCTCGGCGTCGACACCCTGGTGCTCGACCCGGGCCTGGTCGCCCCGCCCGTCGCCACCGCCGTCACGCCCGGCGCCACCCCGGCCGCGGCCCCCGCCCCGGCCCCGACCGCCCACCTCCAGCACCGGTGACGGCCCCGCTACAGCTCGTCCCGGGCGGGTTCGACCCCGCTCCGGGACGTACCGAGCAGGTCCGGGCGCTGCACGCGATCGCCCGGATCAGCCACGGGCCGGTCCCGCTCGACTTCGACCGGCTGGCCGCTGAGTTCCCGGCCGTGCAGAGCGGCCTGGCGCTCGCCGGGGACGCCGATCTGGAGCTGCGCCTCGCCTGCACCGGCCCGGAGGAGCTGCGGGCGGTCGCCGCCGCCATCCTGCGGGCCGGCGCGGCCAAGGTCCGGATCGACCTGGTGCTGCGGACGCTGACCCCGGCGCCGGTGACGCTCCGGCCGGTGCCGTGAGCCGGGCGGATCACTCGAACCCGGGGCGGGGGTTGGGATTGACCGCCTGGCCGTCGATCTCCGCGCCCCAGGCGTCCTCCCCGCTGGCGTCCACGCAGTAGCCACTGCCCTCGACGTGCCCGCCCGCGGCCCGGCAGGTCGCGGCGGTGACGTCGCGCCGCGCGGCCCCCGCCGCCGGTGCGGGAGCCGCGGCACCGGCGACGAGGAGGACGGCGATCGCGGTCGTGACGGCCACCCGGGCCGCGCGTGAGCTCTTCATGCGGCCCACGACAGCACGGCGGCGTGCACCCGGCGACCACAGCTCGCCCGCCCGGGTGCACCCCGCCGCACCCCGCGGGCTACGACAGGTACGACGACCGGGTCAGGGCCGCGATCGCGGCCAACAGCAGCACCGAACCGGCCACCAGCCCGGCCGTGCAACGCTCGCCGAGGAACAGCACGCGCCGATCACCGCCGCCGTGGCCGGCTCCAGCAGCACCAGCACCGAGGCGGTGGTGCCCGGCACGGCGGTCAGCCCGCTGAAGTACCACCGGTAGGCGAGCAGGGTCGGCACCGTCCCGAGGAACAGCAGCGCTCCCCCGGTCAGCACCGGCCGCCCGGCGCTCGGCAGCACGCCCTGCAGCACCGCGAGTGGCAGCAGGCAGAGCAGCCCGGTCACGAAGGCGCCGGTGCCGGCCCGGGCCGAGCCGCCGCCCCGGGCCCACAGGGTCAGCGTGCTCTGGCCGGTCCCCGCGAGCAGCGCCAGGGCGACGCCCAGGGCCGGGCGCGGCCCGGCGGCCGGCGCCGCCACCAGCAGGGCGAGCCCGCCGAGGGCGAGCGCCACGGCGGCCACCGCCCGCCGGGTGAGGCGCTCGCCGAGCAGCAGGTGCCCGCCGAGGCTGGTGAGCACCGGCCCGGCGCCGATGGTGATCAGGGTGCCCAGCCCCAGGCCCGCGTAGTGCACGGAGCCGAAGTAGGCGCACTGGCTGACGGCCAGCCCGAGGCCAGTGAGCACGGCGGCGCCGCGCCGGGTGCCGCGCTCCCGACCCGAGGGCAGCAGCGCCACGCAGAGCGCCGCGACGCCGAAGCGCCAGCAGGAGACGGCCACCGGGCCGAGCCCGCTGGTGCGCATCAGGAGCGCGGCCACGGCTCCGCCCACCCCCCAGGCGACGGCGGCGGCGGAAATGGACAACAGGCCGTGCCGGAAGGGCACGGCGGTGCAGGAGGTCATGCGTCGGTGCTCCACGATGGTTCGCCGGTTCTGGTCCGCGGGGTACGCGGGCGGCAGCCATCGCCCCGGCGCCGGCGGGCTCTCCCGCTCGGCCGGGTCAGGTGAGGGGGCCGCCCGCTAGCGGACCGGCGGCGGGAGGATCACGAAACGCACGGGACCAGCCTACGACGGGCGGCCCACGGCATGGCTATGCGGGATACGTCATCCCTATAAACACGTGGGCGATCCATAATGCCCGACCGGATAGCGAAGCTCAATTCACGCTCAAATGGTGAACCTACTGACGAGTCACGTAACACGCCCATGAACAGAAGGCCCCCTACCTGCACGGATATCTGGCAAAGAAAGTAAACATTCAGCAATGAAATCTGTGCAGAGGTCTATGAATAGCCCTACTGTGTGGCAACTCTCCGCGCTCCGCCCACCCCGGAGCCCCCACACACAGAGAGATCATCCATGGCTTCCCTCAACCAGATCTCGCCGCCCGGCCAGAGCTCCGGCACCACCGGGACCACCCACCGGTCGCTCAAGCGCCACGTCGGACTCGTCGGCCTCATGTGGGCCTCGGTCGGCTCGATCATCGGCTCCGGCTGGCTCTTCGGCGCGAAGAGCGCCGTCACCGCCGCCGGACCGGCGGCCGTCATCTCCTGGGGCATCGGCGCCGTCGCGATCGTGCTGCTCGCGCTCGTGCACGCCGAGCTCGGCGGACTCTTCCCGGTCTCGGGCGGCACCGCGCGCTACCCGCACTACGCCTTCGGCGGCCTGGCCGGCATGTCCTTCGGCTGGTTCTCCTGGCTCCAGGCGGCCACCGTGGCACCGATCGAGGTCGAGGCCATGATCAATTACGCCAAGGACTCGCCCTGGGCCGGCGGACTGCTGAACGCCGACAAGACCCTGACCACCAGCGGGTTCATCGTCGCGACCGTGCTGATGGCGGTATTCGTCGCGGTCAATTTCCTCGGCGTGAAGATCCTCGCCCGGACCAACAGCATCGCCACCTGGCTGAAGATCTTCGTTCCTCTGCTCACGATCTTCCTGCTGGCGATCACCAGTTTCCACGGCTCCAACTTCACCTCGCACGGCTTCGCCCCGTTCGGCGCCAAGGGCGTGCTGGCCGCGATCAGCACCAGCGGCATCATCTTCGCGCTGCTGGGCTTCGAGCAGGCCATCCAGATCGCCGGTGAGAGCCGCAACCCCAAGCGCGACATCCCCCGCGCGGTGCTCGGCTCGGTCGCCATCGGCACCCTGATCTACACCCTGCTCCAGGTCGTCTTCATCGGCGCGCTGCCGGTCAGCGCCTTCGCCAACGGCTGGGCGAAGCTCGACTTCCCCGGCATCGACGGCCCCTTCGCCGGTCTGGCCACCCTGGTCGGCCTCGGCTGGCTGTCCTACGTGCTGAAGGTCGACGCGGTGATCTCCCCCGGCGGCACCGGCCTGATCTACACCACCTCCACCTCGCGGATCTCCTACGGCCTGAGCCGCAACGGCTACGCCCCGCAGAAGTTCGAGCAGCTGGACAAGAACGGCGTGCCGTGGTTCGGCCTGATCATCTCCTTCGTGACCGGCGTGATCTGCTTCCTGCCCTTCCCCAGCTGGCAGGAGCTGGTCGGCTTCATCACCTCCGCCAGCGTGCTGATGTACGCCGGCGCCCCGCTGGCCTTCGGCGCCCTGCGCCGCCGGCTGCCCGACCGGGAGCGCTCCTACCGGCTGCCGCTGGGCGCCGTGATCTCCCCGGCTGCCTTCGTGGTCTCCAGCCTGATCATCTACTGGGCCGGCTGGCAGACCCTGTCCCGCCTGGGCATCGCCATCGTGCTCGGCTACGCCCTGCTCGGCAGCTACGCGGCGTACGCGATCAAGAAGGGCCTGCCGAACGCGCCGCGGCTGAACTGGAAGGCCGCCCAGTGGCTGCCGGTCTACCTGCTGGGCCTCGGCCTGATCTCCTGGCAGGGCGGCTTCGGTGACGGCACCGGCCGGATCCCGATGTGGTACGACATGGCGCTCGTCTCGGTGTTCTCGCTGGTCATCTACTACTGGGCGATCCGGGTCGCGCTGCCCGCCGAGGAGATCGAGCGGGAGGTCGCCGACGTCGAGGTGGTCGACGCGGGCGGCCACTGATCCCTCCGAACACGCGGCAGGGTCCGCCGGACACCCGTCCGGCGGGCCCTGCCGCGTTCCGCTACAGGTCCAGCACCGCCCGCAGCGCGGCCTCGACCTCGGCCTCCGGGTCGGCCACCGGGCCCGGCGAGCGCCAGGCGACGAAGCCGTCCGGGCGCACCAGCAGCGCGCCGCCCGGGCCGATGCCGTGCAGGGCGGCGAAGTCCGTGCCCGGCTCCGGGGCCAGGTCGTCCTCGGCGCCGTCGCCGATCCGGTAGGCGTCCAGCGGCACGGCCAGCCGGTCGGCCGCCCGCCGGGCGCCCTGCTGCCAGGCCGTACCCTCCGGGTCGGTGAGCAGCACCATCGCCTGCTCGTAGAGGTCCAGCGTGGACAGCCGCACCCCCGCGCACAGCAGCCACTGGTGCGGCGCCCGGCTGCCCGGTTCGCCCGCGGACTCGAACGCCTCCGGGACGACCGGTCCGTGCCGGTCCGTACCGAGCACCGCGCCCCGCGGGTAGCGGTAGCCGAGCGCCACCGCGAGCACCCCGGCCTGCCGGCCGACGCCCGGGACCACCGCGTAGCCGGGGTGGCTGTGCTCGGCGGAGCGGGCCGAGGCCCGCTCGCCGGTGACCTCGGCGACCGGGCGGCGCTCCTGCCCGTACGTCTCCAGCAGGCCGGGGCCGGCCCAGCCGCAGAGGACGGCGGCCAGCTTCCAGGCCAGGTTGTGGGCGTCCTGGATTCCGGTGTTGGAGCCGAACGCGCCGGTCGGGGACATCTCGTGGGCGGAGTCCCCGGCGAGGAAGACCCGCCCGGCGCCGTACCGCTCGGCGACCCGTTCGGCGGCGTGCCAGGGCGCCTTGCCGGTCACCTCGACGTCCAGTTCGGGCAGGCCGACGGCGGTGCGGATGTGCCGCTCGCAGCGCTCGTCGGTGAAGGCCTCCAGCGGCTCGCCGTGCTCGGGGTGCCAGGGCGCGTGGAAGACCCACTCGGACTGGTTGTCCACCGGCAGCAGCGCGCCGTCCGCCTCCGGGGCGGTCAGGTAGCAGGCGATGAAGTGCCGGTCGCCCACCACCTCGGCCAGCCGCTTGCTGCGGAAGGTGATGCTGACGTTGTGGAACAGCTCGCCCTTGCCGGTCTGGCCGATGCCGAGCCGGGTCCGGGCCGGGCTGCGCGGGCCGTCCGCGGCGATCAGGTACTCCGAGCGCACCACCCGCTCCTCGCCGGTCTCCCGGCTGCGCAGCAGGGAGGTGACACCGTCGGCGTCCTGCTCGAAGGAGACCAGTTCGGTGCTGAACCGCAGGTCGCCGCCGAGTTCGCGGGCCGCCCGCAGCAGCACCGGCTCCAGGTCGTTCTGGCTGCACAGGCACCAGGCGCTGGGGCTGAACCGGGCCAGCCGGCCGCCCGGGTCGATCTCCCGGAACAGCCACTCCTGTTCCTCGCCGGTCAGCGAGGGTGCCTGGAGGATGCCGTGGTTCGGGGCCAGCACCGAGGCCGCCTCGCGGACCGCCGGCTCGATCCCGGCCACCCGGTACAGCTCCATCGTGCGGACGTTGTTGCCGCGCCCGCGCGGGTGATGCGAGGTGTCGGCGTGCTTCTCGACCAGCAGGTGCCGGACACCCAGCCGCCCGAGGAACAGCGCCGCCGACAACCCGACCAGGGAGCCGCCCACGATCAGGACCGGCACCCGCTCGTCAACCTTCGGATTCATCAATTGCTCCACCCTGTAAGGGGATTCCGCGGCCCGGCGACTGGCTCGGCACCGCCCTCGACGGGCCCGCTCAGCCGGGGGCCCCGCTCTTCCATCCCCCGCCCGAGGGGGACTGTGCCGCCGCTTCGCCCGGATGGCTCGCAAATCTCGCGCCGCGCCCGGTCGGCCGCTCACGATCGACCTCAGGCCTGGCGCCGCCTGCCCGGGCCGACCGCCACCGCACCTCCCTCCCACCGGCCGGGAGCACCCGCCGGACGCGGCCGTCACGGCCCGCCGCGTGCGGCCAAGAGCAGAAAGTGGATCATGACAACTCTGTCCGAACCGCAGCCGAAGCAGCACGAAGACTCCGACACCCGACTGAGGGTGGTGCTGATGCTGGAGATCCAGGACGGCGCCCAGCAGCGTTTCCTCGACGTCTACGAGCAGCTGCGCCACCAGGTCGCCTCGGTCCCCGGCCATGTCAGCGACCAGCTGTGCCAGTCCATCAACGACCCCCGCCAGTGGCTGATCACCAGCGAGTGGGAGGACCAGGAGACCTTCCTGCAGTGGGTGGACAGCCCCGCCCACCGCGAGATGGTCAAGCCGATGCACGGCTGCGTCAGCGACAACTTCCGTTCGCTGCGCTACGCCGTCCTGCGCGAGACCTCGGCGGCCGGCTCCACCGGCACCCGGGCCCCGATGGAGGTTCCGCCCGGCCTGCCGCGCAGCGAGCCCGCCGGGCACGTCGGCCCGCCGCGGGCCGACCCGGGCCCGGACGGCGTGGTGCGCCACGCGCTGACCTTCACGGTCAAGCCCGGCAGCGAGGCCGAGGTGGCCCGCATCCTGTCCGGCTACACCTCGCCCCGGGCAGAGGTGGACGAGCACACCCGGCTGCGCCGCACCTCGCTGTTCATGCACGGCAACCGGGTGGTGCGGGCCGTCGAGGTGGTCGGCAACCTCGGCGACGCGCTGCGCCACGTGGCGATGCAGCCCGAGGTGCGGGCGGTCGAGGAGGAGCTCAACCCGCACCTGGAGGAGGCCCGCCAGCTGGGCGACCCGCAGTCCGCCCGCGCCTTCTTCGCCAAGGCGGCGCTGCCCGCCCGGCACCAGGCGATCGCCAGCTCCCCCGCCTCCGGGCGGCTGCACCGGCACGCCGTGCTCTACCCCGTCCGCCCGGGCCGCGGCCAGGCAGTCGCCGAGCTTCTCTTCGACCACGACAACCTCGCCACCGCCGACCCGACCGGCCCGGTCGCGGCGGCCACCGTGTTCCAGCGCGAGGACACCGTGGTGCGCCTGGTCGACCTGCGGGTGCCGGCCGAGGCCGAACCGGCCGCCGCGCTCGGCGTGGCCGGCGACCAGGAGGCGGCCGAACTCGCCCCGCTGCTCGACCTCGGAGCGGCCGGCGACCTGCGCACCGTCGCGGGCCTGAGCGCGTTCCTCGCCGCCCGTGCCATGAGCCCGGTCACCGACCGCAGCTCCCAGAACGCCTGACCGCCGGCCAACCCTCTCGGAGGACAACCATCATGACCACGCAGTACCCGCGGATCATCAACCTCGACGAGGCCCCGGAGAACCGCCGCCACGGCGCCGAGCTGCGCACCATGCTCACCCCGCCCAGCTGCGGGGCGACCAGCGGCTTCATGGGCCTGGCCATCATCAAGCCCGGTGAGCGGATCAACGAGCACTACCACCCGTACTCCGAGGAGTTCGTGTTCGTCGTCTCCGGCGACCTCGAGGTGGACCTGGACGGGGAGACCCGGCCGCTCAAGCCCGACCAGGGGCTGATGATCCCGATCAACATGCGCCACCGCTTCCGCAACGTCGGCGACACCGAGGCCCGGATGGTCTTCCACTGCGGCCCGCTCGCCCCGCGCCCCGACCTCGGCCACGTGAGCACCGAGGAGTCCGCAGGCACCGGGGAGAGCGCCGCCTCGGGCCCGCCGGAACCCGCCAAGGTGGTCTCGTGACGCGGCGGGTCGCCGTCACGGGAATCGGTGTGGTCGCGCCCGGAGGGATCGGCATCCCGGCGTTCTGGGAGCTCCTGACGTCCGGCCGCACCGCCACCCGGGGCATCACGCTCTTCGACCCGGCCGGGTTCCGCTCCCGGATCGCGGCCGAGTGCGACTTCGACCCGGCGGCCCACGGACTGACCCCGGAGGACGTCCGACGGGCCGACCGCTACGTGCAGTTCGCGATGGTCGCGGCCGCCGAGGCGGTCGCCGACGCCGGCCTGGACCTGGCCGTCGAGGACCCGTGGCGGATCGCCGTCTCGCTCGGCACCGCCGTCGGCGGCACCACCCGGCTGGAGCACGACTACGCCCTGGTCAGCGCCACCGGCGCGCGCTGGGACGTGGACCACCGGCACGCCGAGCCCCAGCTGCACCGGGCCTTCGCTCCCAGCACGCTGGCCTCCGCGGTGGCCGAACGGGTCGGCGCCCACGGCCCGGTGCAGACCGTCTCCACCGGCTGCACCTCCGGACTGGACGCGATCGGCTACGGCTTCCAGGCCGTCGAGGAGGGGCGCGCCGACATCTGCGTCGCCGGCGCCTCCGACTCCCCGATCTCGCCGATCACCGTCGCCTGCTTCGACGCCATCAAGGCCACCAGCGAGCGCAACGACGACCCGGAGCACGCCTCCCGCCCCTTCGACGCCCACCGGGACGGCTTCGTCCTCGGCGAGGGCGGCGCCGTCCTGGTGCTGGAGGAGCTGGAGCACGCCCGCCGCCGGGGCGCCCGGATCTACGGCGAGATCGGCGGCTTCGCCACCTTCGGCAACGCCTACCACATGACCGGCCTCACCAAGGAGGGGCTGGAGATGTCCCGGGCGATCGACCACGCGCTCGACCACGCCAAGGTCGACCGCACCGACGTCGACTACGTCAACGCGCACGGCTCGGGCACCAAGCAGAACGACCGGCACGAGACCGCCGCGGTCAAGCGCTCGCTGGGCGACCACGCCTTCAGGACGCCGATGAGCTCGATCAAGTCGATGGTCGGGCACTCGCTCGGCGCGATCGGCGCGATCGAGGTGGTCGCCTGCACCCTCGCGCTGGCCCACGGCGTGGTGCCGCCGACCGCCAACTACGAGACTCCCGACCCGGAGTGCGACCTCGACTACGTGCCGCGCACCGCGCGTGAGCTGCCGCTGAGCCACATCCTCTCGGTCGGCAGCGGATTCGGCGGATTCCAGTCCGCCGTCGTGCTCAACAGAACGGGGTGAGATCCATGACGTCACGTCAGCAGGGCCGCCGGGCGGTGGTCACCGGTCTCGGCGTGGTGGCGCCGAACGGTGTCGGTGCCGACGCCTTCTGGAAGGCCACCAGGCAGGGCGTGAGCGTCCTCGACCGGATATCCCGCGAGGGCTGCACCGAGCTGCCGCTCAAAGTCGCGGGCGAGGTGAGGGAGTTCGAGCCGCAGTCGGTGATCGACAGCCGTTACCTCGTGCAGACCGACCGCTTCACGCACTACGCGATGGCCGCCGCCGACCTGGCGGTGACCGACGCCGGGTTCCGGCCCGACCCCGAAGACCCCTTCGCGGTCGGCGTGGTGACCGCGGCGGGCTCCGGCGGCGGCGAGTTCGGCCAGCGCGAACTCCAGCAACTCTGGGGCCAGGGGCCGAGGTTCGTCGGACCGTACCAGTCCATCGCCTGGTTCTACGCGGCCAGCACCGGCCAGATCTCGATCCGCGGCGGCTACAAGGGCCCGTGCGGGGTGGTCGCCAGCGACGAGGCCGGCGGCCTGGACGCCCTCGCGCACGCCGCCCGCTCGGTCGAGCGCGGCACCGACGCCGTGGTGGTCGGCGCCGCCGAGGCCCCGCTGGCGCCGTACTCCATGGTCTGCCAGCTCGGCTACCCCGAGCTGAGCCTGGCCGACCGGCCCGACGCGGCTTACCTGCCGTTCACCGCCCAGGCCTGCGGTTTCGCCCCCGCCGAGGGCGGCGCGATGCTGCTGCTGGAGGACGAGCAGGCGGCCCGGCGGCGCGGCGCCGCCGTCCGGGCGTACCTGGCCGGGCACGGCGCCACCTTCACCGGGGCCTCCCGCTGGGAGGAGTCCCGGGAGGGGCTGGCCGCCGCGATCCGGATCGCGCTGGACGAGGCCCGGATCGCGCCCGAGGAGATCGACGTGGTCTTCGCGGACGCGCTCGGCGTCCGCGCCGCCGACCGGGCCGAGGCCCTGGCACTGGCCGACACGCTCGGTCCGGCTGCCGAGAGGGTCCCGGTCACCGCCCCCAAGTCCGGTACGGGCAGGGCCTATTGCGGCGCCCCGATGCTGGACGTGACGGCCGCCGTGCTGGCCATGGAGGACGGCGTGCTGCCGCCCACCCCCAATGTCACCGAGGTCTGCCACGACCTCGCCCTGGTGACCGACCGCGCCCGCCCGGCCGAACTGCGCACCGCGCTGGTGCTCAGCCGCGGGCTGATGGGCTCCAACTCCGCGCTGGTGCTCCGCCGCGGCGAGCCGTCCTGACCCCTGAACCCCCGATCCACCGCACTTCGAAGGGAACCCCGTGAGCAACACCCTCAGCTATCCCGAACTGGCCGCCCTACTCCAGTCCCGGGCCGGCGTCACCGTCGACCCGAGCGACCTCGAGCGGCCGGGCGCCCAGTTCGACGACTTCGGCGTCGACTCGCTCGGACTGCTCGGCATCGTCGGCGAGCTGGAGAACCGGCACAGCCTCAAGGTCACCTCCGGCGCCGAGAGCGCCAAGACCCCGGCCGAGTTCCTGGAGCTGGTCAACGCCTCCCTGTCCGCGAAGGCAGGTGCCTGAGATGCCCGGCCACACCGACAACGAGATCGTCATCAACGCCCCGGTCGACCTGGTCTGGGAGATCACCAACGACCTGGAGAACTGGCCGGAGCTGTTCAGTGAGTACGCCTCGGTCGAGGTGCTGGAGCGCGAGGGCGACCGGGTGCAGTTCCGGCTCACCATGCACCCGGACGAGAACGGCAAGGTCTGGAGCTGGGTCTCCGAGCGCACCACCGACCGCTCCTCGCTCGCGGTCAGGGCCCGCCGGGTCGAGCCCGGCCCGTTCGAGTTCATGGAGATCCGCTGGGAGTACGCGGAGGTCCCGGCCGGCACCAGGATGCGCTGGATCCAGGACTTCGCGATGAAGCCCACCGCGCCGGTGGACGACGACGGCATGGTCAACCACATCAACAAGAACTCCCGGATCCAGATGCAGCTGATCCGCGAGAAGGTCGAGAAGCGGGCGGCCGAACGATGACCGGGACCCACCGCGCCCTCATCGTCGCCCGGATGAAGCCCGAGGCCGCCCCGGACATCGCCGAGGTGTTCGCCGACTCCGACCGGGGCGAGCTGCCGCACCTGATCGGCGTCACCGGCCGCAGCCTCTTCCAGTTCGGCGACGTCTACCTGCACCTGATCGAGGCCGACCGCCCGCCGGGCCCGGCCGTCGCCAAGGTCCTCGGCCACCCGGAGTTCCGGACCGTCAGCGACCGCCTCACCGCCTACGTCCAGGCGTACGACCCGGCCACCTGGCGCGAGCCCAAGGACGCCATGGCTCGCGAGTTCTACCGCTGGGACCGCTGACCGCCACCGCGGTCCGCCGTCCCTCTGGGCCCGCCCCCGGCCGTGCGCCGGGGGCGGGCCCACGCGCGCCCACCACCCGGAGGCGCGGGGCGCCAGTACCACCCGGCGGCGACGTGTGGCGCCACTACCACCCGGCGCCACGCCAGGTTCACCCGGATCGCCGGGGCACCCGGGTGAACACGCCCCGGACTCCACCCGAAGGGCGCACGGAGCGTACCGGTGCTGCCACGCTCCGGTGGCAGTCGGCCGCACCGTGGTTGACGGTGGATCAGGCGCCACTTTCCGCGAGTCCCCTTGCCCGGCATCGTGCCGGCGGTCGCGGTCCGCGCGCCGGAAGGATCATCCTCATGCGTTCTGCACGTACGCTGCTCGCCGGAGCGGCCGTCGCCGCCGTCCTCACCGTCGGCACCCCCATGGCCTTCGCCGACGGCTCCTCCTCGGACCAGGGCAAGAACCTCACCTGGCAGGAGAAGCAGCCCGACAACAAGGGCGGTTCCGGCTACGACGACAAGAAGTCCGGCGGCTCCGACGAGCACAAGGGATCGGGCGAGCACAAGGGCAACGACGACCACAAGGGCAACGACGAGCACAAGGGCAGTGACGGCCGGGGCTCCGGCGGCCGCGACGAGGAGTACGCCTCCCCGCACGGCGGCGTGCACACCGGCGGCGGTGGCCTGGCGCTGTCCGGCGGCGGCCTCGCCTCCGGCGCGGTGCTGCTGCTCGGCGGCCTGGGGGCCGGCGCGTACGCGCTGCGCCGCGGCCGCCGTACGTCCGGCGCGGTCGCCTGACCCTGCCGGCTGATGCCTGCTGCCTGATGCCGCCTCTGGGCGCCTCCCCCGGCCGGGGTGGGGCGCACGGAGGCGGCGGGCCGTTGCGGAACCCCGACGAAGGAACGTCGAGCGGAGGACAGGAATGACGGGCGGTCCCGGGTCCGGAATGCCCCGGCTGCTGCGCGGCGGCATGGGCGCGGCTGCGGTCGGCCTGCTGCTGATCTACAACTCGGTGGACACCGGGCCGAACGGGGACACGACGGTCGGCCAGGCCGCTCCCCCGGCGGCCGTCGCCCCCGCCGTCCCGGGCGCGGTGGCGGCCGCCACCACCGCGAACGCCTCGCCCGCGGCGCCGGGCTCGCCGGTGCTCAAGCGCTCCAAGCCGACCCGGCTGCGGATCCCGCAGATCGCGGTGGACGCGCCGTTCACCGAGCTCACCCTGGGCCCCGCCGGGCAGCTGAACGCGCCGCCGCCCGACGACAAGAACCTGGTCGGCTGGTACCGGGACGGCGCCGCCCCCGGCGAGCGCGGCAGCGCCGTCGTCGCCGGGCACGTGGACACCACCAAGGGCCCGGCGGTCTTCCTGCTGCTGAGCCTGCTGCTGCCCGGCAACAAGGTCGAAGTGAGCCGCGCGGACGGCACCGTGGCGGTCTTCACCGTCGACGCGGTGGAGACCTTCGCCAAGAACGCCTTCCCGGACCAGAAGGTGTACGGCAAGACCCCGGACGCCCAGCTCAGGCTGATCACCTGCGGCGGCACCTACGACAAGAAACGGCGGGACTACCTGGACAACGTGGTGGTCTTCGCCCACCTGGAGTCCTCCCACAAGGCCTGAACCCACGCGACGGCCGCTGCTCCCCGACCCGTGGGGAACAGCGGCCGTCGCGTACGGGCCGGGCGGCTCAGCCGCGGACGGTGGCCTCGAAGGCGTGCAGGTAGGGGTTGACCGGGCGGACGGCGGCGACGTCGAGGCCGGCCTCCTGCATCAGCCGGACCATGCTGTCCTCGGAGTGCTTGGCGCCGCCCACGTTGAGCATCAGCATCAGGTCCATGGCGGTGGTGAAGCGCATCGAGGGGCTGTTGTCGACGAGGTTCTCGACCACCACGACGCGGGCGCCGGGGCGGGCCACGGCGACCACGTTGGCGAGGGTGCGGCGGGTGCTGTCGTCGTCCCACTCCAGGATGTTCTTGATGATGTAGAGGTCGGCGCGCACCGGGATCTCCACCCGGCAGTCGCCGGGCACCAGGCGGGCGCGGGCGGAGAAGGCGCCGCCGTCCTGCAGCCGGGGGTCGGCTCCGGCGACGACCTTGGGGAGGTCGAGCAGGGTGCCGTGCAGGGCCGGGTGCTTCTCCAGCAGGCTGGCCAGCACGTGGCCCTGGCCGCCACCGATGTCCGCGACCGAGTCGATGCCGGTGAGGTCCAGGTAGCCGGCGAAGTCCATGGCGGACTGGCGGCTGGAGGTGGTCATCGCCTTGTCGAAGACCTTCGCCGAGTCGCCGGCGTCGCTGTGCAGGTAGTCGAAGAACTCCTTTCCGAACAGCTCGGGGAAGACGTTGCGCCCGGAGCGCACCGCCTCGTCCAGCTTCGGCCAGGCCTCCCAGGTCCACGGCTCGGTGCACCAGAGGGCGATGTGGCGCAGCGAGTTGGGGGCGTCCTCGCGCAGCAGCCGGGACATCTCGGTGTGTTCGAAGCAGTCGTCGCCGGTCTCGGCGAAGAGCCCGTAGCAGGTGAGCGCGCGCAGCAGCCGGCGCAGCTGGCGGGGCTCGGTGTCGAGCCGCGCGGCGAGTTCGGTGACGGCGGTCGGGGTGTCGCCGAGGACGTCGGCGACACCGAGCCGGGCGGCGGCGCGCACGGCGGCGGCGCAGGCGGCGCCGAAGACGAGCTCGCGCAGGCGCATCGCGGCCTGGGGCGTGGGGTTGACGGGTGCGGTGGTCATGGGCTGGTCCTTCTCGATCGGGGTCGTCAGCAACGGCCGGACGGCTCGGAGACCGAGCAGGTGTTGCGGGCGAAGGAGTTGTCGGTGCCGGAGTCGCGGTCGGCGAGGTCGGCCGGGCCGTTGCCGCTCAGGTGGTTGTCGGCGACGGTCGCCCGGGTGTTGGGGATGCCGACGGCGCTCTTGAAGAGCACGATGCCGCCGGAGAAGTCCGAGGCGCCGACGTTGTCGTGGACCTCGTTGTCGGTGACCCGGGCGTCCTCGGTGCCGGTGAGCACGATGCCGGCGCCCTGGATGGCGCCGAGGCGCGGGTTGGCCGGGCAGAACTTGTTGTTGGCGACCACCCGGTTGCGCCGGATGTCGAGGTCCCCGGCGCGGGGCACGCCCTCGTCGCCGACCACGAAGACGCCGCTGCAGTTGCCGCTGATCCGGTTGCCCTGGACGGTCAGCACCCGCAGTCGGCGCACGGTGACGCCGACCCGGTTGCCGGTGAGCTCGTTGCCCTCGACGACGGTGCCCCCGGTGTCGGGCGCGCCGCCCTCGCGGTAGGCGTAGTTGGCGAGGAAGACGCCGGACTGGCCGTTGTCCACCGAGCGGTTGCCGACGATGGCGGCCTTGGTGGAGATCTCCTGGCTGATGCCCTGCTGGGCGTTGTCGTGGACGTAGGTGGCGCGGACGGTCAGGCCGGTGGTGCCGCTGGCGTCGATGCCGTTCTTCCGGAAGCCGGTGACGGCCAGGGCCTCCACCGTGACGCCGGGCAGCGGGGCGGCCTCGGTGCCGACCACGCAGACGCCGTGCCCGGCGGTGGCGCAGGCGTTCTCGGTGCCGTCCCCGGGGGTGATCACGCTGTCCGGTCCGGAGCCGCGCAGGGTGAGGTCGGGCGTGGCGATGCGGACGCTGCCGCGGTAGGTGCCGGGGAGGAGCTGGATCGTGTCGCCGGGGTGGGCGGCGTCGACGGCTCGCTGAATCGATTCTCCCGGCTGGACGAAGAGCACCGCGCCATCGGCGGCCTGGGCCGCGGGGACGGCGGCCAGGGTGGCGAGGACGGTGGTCAGGGCGGTGGCCGCGGCGGTGGCCGCGGCGAGGTGGTGGAGCCGACGGGTGGGCATGGTGGTGACCTGTCTTTCGGCGCGCTTGGTGCGGCGGGTGCGGCGGGTGGGGCAGCGGGGACGGTGCGGCGGTGGGACGTGCGGCGGTACGGAGGTGGGGCAGCGGGGACGTGCTGCCCGGGAGGCGTTCCGACCCGGCGTGTGCGGGCGGTGACGTTCGGTGAGTGCGGCCGAGTCGACGGTACGGGCGCCCCGTGGGAGCCGCCACCAGGGCTGGGCTGCCGGACTGACGGGGCGTCGGCCGCCGGTGGGACGCCCCGGCGTGGCGCGCTTACCCGGCGCCAGGACGGGCCCGCGCGCCGTCGCCCGCCGGGCCCGTGGCATCCTCGGGGGCATGAGCACCGCGCCCGGACCGACCGCCGCCGCCCTCCGCAATCCGATCGGCGCCCACGTCCCGGTGGCCGGCCGCGGCCTGGCGGGCACGGGACTGGCGTACGCCCGCAGGGTGGGCGCCGAGACGGTGCAGGTGTTCGTGGCCAACCCGCGCGGCTGGGCCACCCCCGCGGGCAACCCGGCGCAGGACGAGGAGTTCCGCACCGCCTGCGCCGAGCAGGGCATCCCGGCCTGGGTGCACGCGCCGTACCTGATCAACTTCGGCTCGGACAACCCGGCCACCCGGGAGCGCTCGGCCGACTCGCTGCGGCACTCGCTGCACCGCGGGCACGCGATCGGTGCGCTCGGCGTCGTGCTGCACACCGGCTCGGCGGTCGGGACGGCACCCGGCGGCGGCTCGCGCCGGGCCGAGGCGATGGCCCAGGTGCGCGCCGACGTCCGGCCGCTGCTGGACGAACTGGACGCGCTCGGCGACGACGCCCCCTGGCTGCTGCTGGAGCCGACCGCCGGGCAGGGCAGCTCGCTCTGCTCCCGGCTGGAGCAGCTGGCCGAGTACGTGGAGGCCCTGGACGGGCACCCCAAGGTGGGCGTCTGCCTGGACACCTGCCACGCCTTCGCCGCCGGGCACGACCTGGCCGCTCCCGGCGGGGTGACGGCCGCGCTGGACGCCCTGGCCTCGGCGGCCGGCCCGGGTCGGCTGCGGCTGATCCACGCCAACGACTCGGAGGACGTGGTCGGCGCCCGTAAGGACCGGCACGCCAACATCGGCGCCGGGATGATCGGCGCGGAGCCGTTCCGGGAGCTGTTCGAGCACCCCGAGACGGCCGGGGTGCCGCTGCTGGTGGAGACCCCGGACCGCAAGCACGGCGGGGACGGCACCGGGCACGCGATGGACATCGCGGTGCTGCGGGAGCTGCGCGAGCGGGCGGCCGTACCGGCCTGAGGCCCGCCGGGGCGGCTGTCGCCGGCGCCCGCCCGACCCGCTGCGGCGGGCGAGCACGGGTGCGCCCGGGACCGCTACGCGGTCCCGGGCTCACCCGTCGATCAGTCGATCAGCAGTCGCCGATGCAGTCGTCCTCGGTGTGGGCGTGGACGTTGGTCCAGTTGGCGTGCGGGCCGAACAGGCCGACACCGGCGCTGCCCATCTCCAGGCTCTGCCCGGTCGACGAGTGCGACGCGTGCCAGTTCGCCATCGCCGGCGCCGGCGCCGCGAGGGCGGCGGCACCCGTCACCACGGTGATCACGGCGAACTTGCGGATGTTCCCACGAAGCGACATCTGATGTCCCTTTGGCTTGTCTCTGGTCCTCGACCCGCGCCCCCGAACGGCCAGTTCGAGCCGATTCGACGGGCCGGGCGACGCCCCACCGGGAGGCGCCGGGCCAAGGTTGGCACACGAACCCGCACCGGAGGCGCGCGCCGCAACCGCGCTGGGACATTCGGGTGACACATCTCCCCCTGCCGGACGAACGCGGTCGTACGCCTGCATTCCGGGTCGAACAGCTTCTCGGGGCGCCCCGGACGAGTGCCCGTCCGAGCGGCCCGGGACCGCAAGTCTTGCGGCGATCCGCCGGGCGGAATGAACAAATCCCATCGATTTGGTGCAAGGTGCCGCGCAGTCCGAGCATGAACGGTCGCTCCACCGAGCGCGAGCAGGACCACGAAAGGCGCACCACCCTCATGCAGACCAGCCCCGCCGCAGCCCGGCAGGCGACCCGACCGAGCGCTCCGGCCGGCCTCGACCCGGCAGGCCCGGAGCCGGTCACCCCCGCTCCCCCGCAGAACGGCCGCCGCTTCGGGCTGCCGACCGCCACCGCCCTGGTGATGGGCAACATCATCGGCGGCGGCATCTTCATGATCCCGGCCGCGGTGGCGCCGTTCGGGACGGTCAGCCTGCTCGCCTTCGTCGTCCTCACCGTGGGAGCGATCGCCCTCGCCCTGGTCTTCGGACAGCTGGCCCGCCGCAACCCGCGCACCGGCGGGCCGTACGTCTACGCCCGGGAGGCCTTCGGGGACTTCGCCGGGTTCCTGTCGGCCTGGTCGTACTGGATCACCACCTGGGTCAGCAACGCCGCGCTCGCGGTGGCCGCCGTCGGCTACCTGGACGTACTGGTGCCGCTGCACCACGACATCGCGCTGGAGATCACCGCCGCGCTGGCCCTCCAGTGGCTGCCCGCGCTGGCCAACCTGGCCGGCACCCGGTTCGTCGGCGCCGTCCAACTCGTCTCCACCGTCCTGAAGTTCATCCCCCTGCTGCTGATCTCGGTGGGCGGGCTGTTCTTCTTCGACCCGAAGAACATCGGGCCCTTCGACGCCGGCGGCCAGGGCTGGATGGGCGGCATGACGGCCGCCGCGGCGATCCTGCTGTTCAGCTACCTGGGCGTGGAGTCGGCCGCGATGAGCGCCGGGCAGGTCCGCGACCCGGAGCGCAACGTCGGCCGGGCCAGCGTGCTGGGCACCAGCGGCGCCGCGGTGGTCTACCTGCTGGGCACCCTCGCCGTCTTCGGCACCGTCGCGCACCAGCAACTGGTCAGCTCCAGCGCGCCGTTCTCGGACGCCATGAACGGCATGTTCGGCGGCACCTGGGGCGGCACGGTGATCGCCGTCGCCGCGCTGATCTCGATGACCGGCGCGCTCAACGGCTGGACCCTGCTCGCCGCCCAGGCGCCGTACGCGGCCGCCAAGGACGGGCTGTTCCCGGCCGCCTTCGGCCGGGAGAAGCGCGGCGTGCCGACCTTCGGCGTGATCGTCAGCGTCGCCCTCGCCTCGGTGCTGACCATCGCCAACTTCGCCAGCGGCGCCAAGGGCGCGTTCAACATGCTGGTGCTGGTCACCACCTTCACCGCGGTGGTGCCCTATCTGCTGTCCACCGCCGCCCAGTTGTACTGGCTGGTCCGCGGCGCAACCGACAAGGTCAACGGCCCGCACCTGGTGCGCGACGCCGTCCTCGGCCTCGGCGCCTTCGCCTTCTCGCTCTGGCTGCTGGCCGGCGCCGGCTACGCCGCCGTCTACCAGGGCGTGCTGTTCCTGTTCGCCGGCGTCCTGGTGTACGTCTGGCTGGCCGGGCGCCGCCGCTAGGTCCTGTCCGCGACCCGCCGGGATCGCGGCTACGGAACGGCACTCCTCACCGGAAGGGGCTCTCCCGCGAGGTCCCTCACGGGCCCAGATCTGCGCGGGCGGCAGTCCGACGCACTCGGGGCCGTTCACCAACGCCACTACCGCATCACGCTCTTCGGCCGTCAGGGCCGACGGCTGGACCTGCGGAGACCGGGGCTCCCGCACAGGCGGTGGCCGCGGTCTGCGGTAGTGGATCGCGCCGGAGCGACCGGTCAGCCGGTACACGGCCGTAGTGCCCAACCCGTGTTCGACAGCGGTGAACGCCTCCTCCACGACCGGGCCGGCGGCGTGCCTCAGTCGGCGCTCTCGGAGATCGTTTCCAAGAGCGCCGGCGCTTTTCCCAGAACCTCCAACGCGGCCCTGCTCCGGGCGAGTTCATGCTCCAGGCCCGCCCGTACCGTCCGTGAACCTCGGGCGGTCGACGAGCCCAAGCTCGGTGCCTCCTTCTCCGTCAAGGACTCATGGACCACCTCCCATGACCTCCAGCTCGATGTACCGCCCAGGACCAAGGTGTACTGGCGTTCCGGTTCCGTTCAGGTGTCGGTCGACATCACCGAGAACTACGTACGCTCGAACTGCTCCGTCGGGGTCAGCAACGGCAAGGCCGTCCTGGGCACGCTGTTGGACGACGTGGAGAGCGTGCCGAGCCCGGGCTGCGGCAACCCCATGGCGGGCCAGGTGCCGCTCGGTCTCAACAGAGGTGGTGGCGGCGGTGGCGTCCAGGGCGGGAGGACGGGAGGACGGGACACCGTCCGGGACGGACGAACTGGGGTACCCCGGGGAGGTCCCCCCAGAAGCCGACCGGACCCCAACCGGTCACGTCGGTCCACGGGTTGCCCGATGACACCCAGCTCATCGCCACGGACACGGGACGCGTCCACAGGATGGCCGGCGGCGCACGGGAGGGCCTCCTCGGCTACGCCCGTGCGCCGTTCTACAGCGGCGGCACCGGCAAGGCCGACCTGGTGTCCGCGGACGCCGACGGGGACCTCCGACAGTTCGGGAACATCGACGGGCTCGCGTTCAAGTGGGCGCCGGCACAGGTGGTGAAGAGCCTCCAGGCCGATCCGTCCCGGGTCTTCTTCGCCGACCTGACCGGCAGCGGTCGCAAGGACCTGGTCGTCGACAACCCGGACGGGACGCTCACGGCCTGGCCGAACACCGGCTCCGGCTACGGCTCGTCCCGGCAGGTCGGCTCCGGCTGGAACGGCCCCGCCCGCATCCGCTTCGCCGACCTCAACGGCGACGGCAGGGCCGAGGTCATCTCGATCGACGCCAACGGGAACCTGCGTGCCTCCCGCACCATCGACGGCATCAGCGGAAACCGGGCCGACGGTGTCACCGTCGACACCGGCCGGAACGATCCCACCCGTACCGTCCTCGCCTGACCGACATCCACCGAAGGGCGGCAGATCACCGGCCGTAGCCCCTTCACACCCGCCGCGGTCGGGTGGCCCCGGCAACGGTCCGGCCACCCGACCGCGCCCACTGCGCGAGGCGGGGACCGGCACCTGCCGGCCGGCGGAGGGCCTCGCCGGTGCAGCGGTGAGCGATCGGTAAGCGATCGGTAAGACGCCCCTGCCTACATTCGAGGCACACACCCGTGGGGGGGACGGCCGGGTCCGCGCAGGGGACGGACCCGGCCGCGGGTGTGTACCGTCCGTGGACCAGCCGAACCGTCCGTGAGCCATCCGCGGCGCTCACCCGTCGTGCGACAGCGCGTCCGCGTCGCCGTTCGCCGGGCCCTCGCCCAGCTCCCGGGCCTCACGCCGCACCCGTTCGGCGGGCCCGGCCAGCCCCGCCGCCTCGTAGGCGCGCCCGAGCGCCCGCAGCGCCTCGGCGAGGAACGACCGCCAGCCGCGGGCCCGCCAGAGCAGGACGGACTCCTCCAAGTGCGCGACGGCCGCTTCGTGCTGCCCCGCCGCGAGGTCCAACTCGCCCAGGATGCCCAGGGCTTGGGCGAGGTGGTGGCCCAACTCGAAGCGCCGCGCGATGGCCAGCGCCGCCTCCGCCGTCTGCCGCGCCCGGTCGTCGCCGGTCTTCGCGTGGAGCGTGGCCAGGTAGAGCAGGGAGAACGCCTCGGCGTAGCTGTCGCCGAGCGAGCGGGCCATCGCGAGCGAGCTCATGAGCAGGTCGCACCCGCGCCCGACGTCGCCCGCGCGGCCGTGGGCGGCCCCGAGGAACTGGATCGCGGTGGCCTCGAAGCGGACGTTGCCGATCATGCGCGCCAGGCGCAGCGTCTCGGTGAGGTGCTCGATGGTGCGGCCGAGGTCGGTCTCGCCGTGGGCGACGGCGATGATCTGGTGCGCCTTGGCCACTCCGCCGGGGTGGTCGTGGCCGGCGGCGAGGTCCAGGGCGCGGTGGGCGGTGTCGAGGGCCTCGCGTGCGCGGCCCTGGGCGACCAGGCTCCAGGCGAGCAGGACGAGGGCGTCGGCGGCGCCGCGCGGTTCGCCCACCTGCTCGAACAGATCGAGAAGCTGCCGCGCGCGGCCGTCCAGCGCGACCATCGCCTCGGTCCCGTCGGCGGGGGTCGCCCAGGTGGTCACCTCGATGAGGCCGCGGGTGAGCACGGCCGTGCCGACGACGTCGCCGGCCGCCTTGCAGACCTGGAGGAGGGCGAGGTTGGTGGTGCGCCAGTCGTCGTAGAGGCCGCGGACGTCGCAGTACTTCTCCTGGCACGCGGCAAGGTCCCAGGCGGTCGGGACGAGGCGCAGCGCGGCGGCCTGCCGGGCGCACGCGTTGAGCGCGGGCTGCTCGACGTCGAACCAGGCCATCGGGTCGTCGAGCAGCCGCGCCGCGGGGCCGTCCGGCAGCGGGCGGCGCGGGGCGGCGCTGTGGATCGCGGCGAAGCAGGGCCCCGGCACCTGGTCGCCGGCCTGTTCGGCGAGCCAGAGCCAGGCGCCGAAGGCCCGTTCGAGGGCGTCGGCGCGATCGGCGGGGTCGTCGGTGGCCTGGGCGTGCTCGCGGGCGTAGAGCCGGACGAGGTCGTGGAAGCGGTAGCGAAGGTGGGGCTCGGTGCCGGTCTCCTGGAGGAGCTGGGCGTCGATGAGCTCCTCCAGCTGCCGCTCGGCCTCTTCCAAGGGGATGTCTGCGAGCGCGGCGGCGGCCCAGGGGGCGAAGTCGGGTGCGTCGAGCAGGCCGAGCAGGCGGAAGGTGCGGCGGGTCGACTCCGGCAGCCGGGTGTAGCCGACGGCGAAGCCCGCCCGCACGGCCAGGTCACCGGCCGCGAGCTCGTCGAGGCGGCGGCGCTCGTCGCGCAGCAGCTCGGCGAGGCGGGCGAGGCTCCAGCGCGGGCGGGCGGCCAGGCGGGCCCCGGCGATGCGGACGGCGAGCGGCATGCCCCCGCACAGGTCGGCGATCTGCCCGGCGGCGACGGGTTCGGTGGAGACCCGCGCGTCGCCGACGATGTGGCGCAGCAGCGTCTCGGCGTGGGCGGCGTCGAACCCGCCGAGGTCGATGAGCCGGGCGCCGGGCAGGGCGGTGAGGGTGGCGCGGCTGGTGACGAGCGCGGCCGTTCCGGGCTGCGCCGGGCTGCCGGGGAGCAGGGACCGGAGCTGGCCCTCCCCCGCGGCGTTGTCCAGGAGGACGAGCACGCGGCGGTCGGCGAGCAGGGTGCGGTAGAGGGCCGCGCGTTCGTCGAGGGACTCGGGGATCTCCCGGGCGTCGGCGCCGAGGGCGCGCAGGAAGGCGGCGAGCACGCGGGCCGGGTCGGCCGGTTCGTCGTCGGCGCCGCGCAGGTCCGCGTAGAGGCGGCCGTCGGGGTAGTCGGCGGCGGCACGGTGGGCGGCGTGGACGGCGAGAGCGGTCTTGCCGATGCCGCCCATGCCCGAGACCACCGGCACGCGGCCCTCGGACAGGGCGGCGAGGACGAGCCGCAGGTGCTCCTCGCGGCCGGTGAAGTCCGGCAGGTCGGGCGGGAGTTGGCTCGGCGCGCGGGCCGGTCGGGCGCCGTCGTGATCGCGGGCCAGCAGCGCGAGGAAGACGCTCTGGACCTGCTCGCCCGGCTCGATCCCGAGCTCCTGGGCCAGCCTCCGGCGCAGCGTCTGGAAGCGGCGCAGCGCCTCGGCGGGGCGGCCGTCGGCGGCGAGCAGTTCGAGGAGGGCCGCCTGCACGGGCTCGTCGAAGGGGTGCTCCTCGGCGAGCGCCGTCACGGCCGGCAGGGCGCAGCGGGGGTCGGCGGTGCGGGCGAGGGTGAGGGCGGTGGTGCGGACGGTCTCCTCGACCGCCGTCAGCAGCGGGTCCTCGCGGTTGAGCCGGTCCAGCCCGGCCAGCACCGGGCCGCGCCGCAGGTCGAGCGCGGCGGCCGGCTCCCCGTCGGCGGCCAGCCGCCGGAAGCGCCCGAGGTCGACGGCCTCGGGGCGGACGGCCAGCCGGTAGCCCTCGGCGTCGGATTCCAGCACGACCGTGCCGTCCCCGAACGTCGCGAGCCACCCGCGCAACCGGGACACCCCGGTGTGCACGGCGCCCCGGCCGACCCGGTCGGTCTGCCCGGCCCACACGAGCTCCAGCAGCCGCGCGGCCGACAGCCGCTCGCTCTCCGCGAGCAGCAGCGCGCCCAGCAGCCCGCGCAGCACCGCCGCCCGGGGCAACGCCTGCGGCTCCGAGTCCACGGCGACCGCCAGCGGACCCAGCACCCCGAACGTCATCCCCATCGGTTCCAGCCCCTCACGCTCGTCACTCGAACAGGCCGCTCCCCGCACACGTGATCATGGCAGCGGTGCGGACACCGAGCAACGGCCCCGCGCAACGCTATCGGGCCCGCCTGCGCGGGGCCCGTGCGCTGCCGGTCAGTCGGTGGGGGCGGACGCCGCTCGCTCCGTTCGGGGCGCCGGGCGCTTCGGGACCGGATGATCAAGCACGCGCGGGGTTGCTAGAGTCAGCGGTGATGATGTTCCGCACCACCTACACCGGACGGGAACGGTGAGCCCGGTGACTTCGCCCACCTCGCGGCAGCCCCCGGTGGTGAGCGTGCCGCTCTACCAGCACAAGGCGGAGTTCTTCAAGACGCTCGGCCACCCCGCTCGGATCCGGGTGCTGGAGCTGCTGAGCGAACGTGAGCAGGCCGTCGCGGAGCTGTTGCCCGAGGTCGGGATCGAGGCCGCGCACCTGTCCCAGCAACTGGCGATCCTGCGCCGCACCGGGTTGGTCGCCTCCCGCCGGGAAGGCGGCACGGTGCTCTATCGCCTCACCACACCCGAGGTCGCCGAGCTCCTGGCGGTCACCCGCTCGATCCTGGGCACCCTGCTCACCGACCGCGCCGAGCTCCTGGACGAGTTGCGCGGCGACACCGGCCCCACCGAGCACGGGGCATAGGCCCGCTCGTTCCGCTGGAGCCCCCGTTACCTTCTTCGTGGCCCTGAAACGGGGCTCCTGGCCTCCGGGTCCGGCATGACTGTTGCCCCCTGTCGATCGCATGACCTGGGGGGTG
>NZ_JBHXEG010000090.1:0-34410 GCF_042724935.1 Kitasatospora sp. NPDC127060 | reverse complement strand
GTGCACGGGCGTGCACCCCGGGACGCCTCCGGGTTCCTTCGCGGCGGGCTGCCTCAGTGGCCGCCGCAGCAGCCGCCGTCGGCGCCGCCGCACTGGCAGGGCGCTCCGGACTGGCAGCCGCAGCCGCAGCCCGGGCCGCAGCCACAGCCCGCCGCGAGGACGGGCAACAGCTTCGGGGCGGGCGGCTCGACGGTGGTGTGGGCGGGTGCCGGTCGGGTCGGGTTGGCCTTCATCGAGCTCTTCCCTCCTAGTGACGGGCACACTCCGGTGCCCCACCGTCGAGTGAAGCCGCCGTTCGGAGGGAGCGTCAACAGGCGCGCAGTGGTGGGGCACCCGGAAAGCCGTGCACCCGCACCACCCTCGCCACAGGTTTACTCACCCCCGGGGTGAGCGGGACTCACTCCGCCTCGGCGGCCTCGGCGGCGGCCACGAACTCGGCCACGTGCTCGCCGGTGACCAGGTAGACGACGCGCTTGGCGATCGACACCGCGTGGTCCGCGAAGCGCTCGTAGTAGCGACCGACCAGGGTGATGTCGACGGCGGTCTCGATGCCGTGGTGCCAGCGCTCGTCGATCAGGTGCGACAGCAGCTCGCGGTGCAGGGCGTCGATCCGGTCGTCGTCCTGCTCCATCTCCAGGGCCTTGTCGACGTCCTTGGTCGCGATCACCAGGCCCGCCTTGGCCACCAGGCGCTGGGCGAGCTGGCCCATCTCCAGGACGGTGGAGTGCAGGTCGGCCGGCACCGCCGACTCGGGGTAGCGCATCCGCGCGACCTTGGCGACGTGCCGGGCGAGGTCCCCGCAGCGCTCCAGGTCGGCGCTCATCCGCAGCGAGGTGACCACGATGCGCAGGTCGGTGGCGACGGGCTGCTGCCGGGCGAGCAGGTCGATGGCGCGGTTCTCGAGGTCGTGGTGGAGATCGTTGATCTTCTCGTCGGCGGCGATCACGCCCTCCGCCAGCGCCAGGTCCGCGTCGAGGAGTGCGGTGGTGGCCCGGCCCAGGGCGGAGCCGACCAGCCGGGCCATCTCGACCAGGCCGTCGCCGATCGCATCGAGTTCCTCGTGGTACGCGTCGCGCATGTTCTCTCCTCAGTAGCTGTGTCGGTGGCGGTGCCGACCGGTCAGCCCGTCCGACCGTAGTTCCGGGGTCCGGGCGACCGCTGCTGGTGGCGCGAATGGTACGCGCACACCCGAGACCGTGGCCGCTGTTCGGCGCAGCGATCTCTCCCACACGGGCTGCCTGGCCAACTCTGTGCCGTTCGGGCGACGACGCACGGCCGGTGCGGTGAATCGGCAGCTACGTGAAGGTGAATTCTCGGCAACGCATGGCCGATGCCTTGACTCAGCCCTTGGGGAGTGGCCAGGCCGTGCGCTTACGCTGACCACATGGACGTGAATGTGGCCGCTGCCGCCGCCTGTGCCATAGCCGGGCTCGGCGTCGGCCTCACCGCCTCCATCGCCTTCCGCTGGAGCGAGCGCGAGCAGGCCAAGGGCAAGCACACCGGCGGAAAGCACTACGGCCGGTACCAGGCACTGGGCACCGGCACCCCGGAGCCCCCGCTGCCGCCGGGGGTGGACACCGTGCTCTCGGTGCTCCGCTCCTGCGCGATCGTGCTGGGCGAGGGGGACGAGGTGGTCAAGGCCAGCTCGGCGGCGTACGCGATGGGCCTGGTGCGCGGCGGTGCCGTCGCCGTGGACCCGATGCTCGCGCTGGCCCGCGCCACCCGCCGGGACGGCGAGATCCGGCAGGTCGAGCTGGAGGTGCCCCGCCCGGGCGCGGCTCGCGCGGCGGAGCCGCTCGCGGTCTCCGTCCGGGTCGCCCCGCTGGGCTCCCGGCTGGTGCTGGTCCTGGTCGAGGACCAGACCGAGCGCCGCCGGGTGGAGGCCGTCCGCCGGGACTTCGTGGCCAACGTCAGCCATGAGCTGAAGACCCCGGTCGGCGCCCTGTCGCTGCTGTCCGAGGCGGTCGTCGACGCGTCCGACGACCCGGAGGCGGTGCAGCGCTTCGCCGGCCGGATGCAGGTCGAGGCGGCCCGCCTGGCCAGCCTGGTGCAGGAGATCATCGACCTCTCCCGGGTCCAGGACGACCGGCTGATGGTCGACCCGGAGCCGGTCGCGGTGGACGAGCTGATCGCCGAGGCGATCGACCGCTGCCGCCAGCAGGCCGCCGCCAAGCAGATCCTGATCGCGGCCGGCGGCATCGCCGGGCTCTATCTGCACGGCAACCGCGGCCAGCTCGCCGCGGCGCTCGGCAACCTGGTGGAGAACGCCGTCAACTACAGCCCGCCCCGCACCCGGGTGGCCATCGCCACCCGCCGGATCTCCAGCGCCGCCGCGCTCGGCGAGGCGGACGGCGAGCTGATCGAGATCTCGGTGACCGACCAGGGCATCGGCATCTCCGAGAAGGACCGCGAGCGGGTCTTCGAGCGGTTCTACCGGGTCGATCCGGCCCGCTCCCGGCAGACCGGCGGCACCGGCCTCGGCCTGTCCATCGTCAAGCACGTGGCCGCCTCGCACGGCGGCACCGTCTCGGTGTGGAGCGTGGAGGGGCAGGGCTCGACCTTCACCGTCCGGCTGCCCGCCGGCCAGGCCCCCACCGACGACGACCTCGACGGCAGCGACGGCATCGACGACTTCGAGGACTACGACGACCTCGGTGACGTCGACGACGACCTCGACGACGGCCCCGCCCCGGACCTCGACGGCGCCGGGTCCACCACCGACGAACCCCGCGACGAACCCACCGACCAACCCCGCGACGAACCCGGTGCCGACACCGCCGGGCCCGCCACGGCACCCCGGACCCTCACCGCGGACCGCACCCACCGTGCGGCCCGTTCGCTCCCCGCCGGGGAGCGGGAACAACCCCTGACAAAGACAACCCAGCTTGCCCCGGAGGCCTGATCGTGACCCGAGTACTGGTGGTCGAGGACGAGGAGTCGTTCAGCGACGCCCTCTCGTACATGCTCCGCAAGGAGGGCTTCGAGGTGGCCGTCGCCGCGACCGGCCCGGACGCCCTGGAGCAGTTCGAACGCAACGGCGCCGACCTCGTCCTGCTCGACCTGATGCTGCCGGGCCTGCCGGGCACCGAGGTCTGCCGCCAGCTCCGGGTGCGTTCCAACGTCCCGGTGATCATGGTGACCGCCAAGGACAGCGAGATCGACAAGGTCGTCGGCCTGGAGATAGGCGCTGACGACTACGTCACCAAGCCCTACTCCACCCGTGAGCTGGTCGCCCGGATCCGCGCGGTGCTGCGCCGCCGCGGCGAGGACGGCGGCGCGGGCGAGAACGGCGGCGGCCCGGGCGCCCTGGAGGCGGGCCCGGTCCGGATGGACGTGGACCGGCACGTGGTGACGGTCGACGGCGCCAAGGTCGACCTGCCGCTCAAGGAGTTCGACCTGCTGGAGATGCTGCTGCGCAACGCGGGCCGGGTGCTCACCCGGATGCAGCTGATCGACCGGGTCTGGGGCGCGGACTACGTCGGCGACACCAAGACCCTGGACGTCCACGTGAAGCGCCTGCGGGCGAAGATCGAGCCCGACCCGGGCGCGCCGCGCTACCTGGTCACCGTCCGCGGCCTGGGCTACAAGTTCGAGCCGTAAACCGCGGGCCCGCGAAGCCGCGGAAGGCCCCCGCCGACTGTCGGCGGGGGCCTTCGCGTTGTGCGGCACCGGCCGAGACCGGGGGAGCGGTCACCGGGACCCACGAAGCCCCGCGCCGACCCGGGAGGGGGCCGGCGGGAGGCGGGGTGCGCAGCGTCAGTGGGCGGCCGGAGCGGTGGTGCCGGAGACCGGCGCGACCGGGGCACCCGTGGTGGCCGGCGTGGTGGCACCGGTCGCCGGGGTGGCCGGAGCGCCCGGGGTGGTGGCACCGGCGGTCGGCGTGGCCGGCGCGGTGGCGGCCGGGGAGGCGCTCTTGGTGGGCGCGGCCGACGGGGTCGGGCCGTAGCCCTGGTACAGGCCCTTGTCGGAGTCCGGGCTGACGCCGGCCTGGGCGTCGACCTTCTGGCCGTCCTTGAAGGCGAAGGTGGTGGGGGCGAAGCCGCCGACGTGGACGGAGGCCGAGCCGACGGTGGCGGACGGGTTGCCCTGGCCGCCGATCGCCACCGAGCCACCGGCCGGGATCACGATGGTGGGCTGCGGGGCGCCCGCGGCGTCCGCGAAGGTGGCGTTGGCGCTGCCGACGGTGATCGACTGCAGCTCGGCCGGGGTGGTGGCCGTGTTGGAGATGTTCACGACCACGTTGGCGGGGCCCGTGTAGTCACCCGAGGCGCCGACCCCGGTGACGACCACGATGTTGTTCAGTCGAAGGTTGGTCCCGAGGGTCGCCGCCGCGTTGTCCGGCTTGACCTGCAAGGTGTCCGGCGTGTTGTTCGCGGCACAGGAGGACAGCGAGGCGATGGCGATGGCGGCGATGGCGGCGATGCTGCCGCGTCGAAGGCTGCGGCTCACGGCGGCGGCAACTCCTAGGTCAAGTGTCGACAGGTCAGGTCTCAGATTATCGACCTCACTTATGCCGTCCTCACGGGGTGGTCCCCGTGTCGCACTCCGGGGGCCGCGCGGGGGCCGGACGGCGGTACCCATGGCATGAACCGGTCACCAGCAGGACAAGCTTCGACCAAGATCGAATAACGATTCGATCACGACCTGGAAAGGGGTGAAAGCTCAAGATCCAATCATGGCTGCGGGGGTGTTGCGCAAGGGTTTCGTCAGACCTCGGAACCGCCTCCGACCTGCGGGAAGCCCCTCTCGAACATCGGTCGCAGCACGTCATGGGGGTCCTTGTCAAGCCCCGAGACCGGCCCTGACCTGCGAAAACGCCCTTCGGGTGCGCCGCAAGGCGTGTTATTCTGGAAAGCCACGGAAGGGGTCCTGTCACATGACGTTCAAGGTTGGCGACACGGTGGTCTACCCCCATCACGGGGCCGCGCTGATCGAGGCCATCGAAATTCGCCAGATCAAAGGTGTGGACAAGACCTACCTGGTGCTCAAGGTGCAGCAGGGAGACCTGACGCTCCGCGTGCCCGCCGAGAACGCGGAGTTCGTCGGCGTGCGCGATGTGGTCGGCCAGGAGGGTCTGGACCGGGTCTTCGAGGTGCTCCGCGCACCGTACACCGAAGAGCCGACCAACTGGTCCCGTCGCTACAAGGCGAACCTGGAGAAGCTCGCCTCGGGCGACGTTATCAAGGTCGCCGAGGTCGTGCGCGACCTCTGGCGTCGCGAGCGCGAGCGCGGCCTCTCGGCCGGCGAGAAGCGGATGCTCGCGAAGGCGCGCCAGATCCTCGTCAGCGAGCTCGCGCTGGCGGAGAACACCAACGAGGACAAGGCGGAGACGCTGCTCGACGAGGTGCTCGCCTCGTAGTGCGGTCGGGCTGCCGCCCCACGCCCACAGCGCCCGGTGCCGGCGTGCCGCTCCCAGGACGAACCGTCCAGGAGTGGTGCAGTGGCACTCCGGGCGCTGAGGCGTGTCCGGACGACGCCCCCCACCCGAGCCGGTCCAGGCCTGCAAGACCGTTTCTGCGCAGTTGTGCGGCGGGCAGTGGACCAGTGGTTCTTCGGAAGGGGCCCCGCGCCCGCCGGGCACGCCATGGCCATACCCACTTCGCCGAAGGAGTGAAACCTGAACGCGTCAGCAGCAGTCGCAGCAGCAGTGGTGCCCGCCGCCGGCCGCGGTGAGCGGCTGGGGCCCGGCGCCCCGAAGGCCCTGCGGGAACTGGGCGGCGTGCCGCTCCTGGTGCACGCCGTACGGGCCCTCGCCCGCAGCCGGGCGGTCGGCCTGGTCGTGGTCGCCGCGCCCGCCGACGGGGTGGGCGAGGTGGTCGCCCTGCTGGACAGCCACGGGCTGGACGGCAAGGACATCCGGGTGGTGGCCGGCGGCGCGACCCGCCAGGAGTCGGTCCGGCTGGGCCTGGCCGCGATTCCCGAGGACGTCGGGATCGTCCTGGTGCACGACGCGGCCCGCCCGCTCGTCCCGGTCGAGGTGGTGGACGCCGTCGCGGCCGCCGTCCGGGCCGGGGCCCCGGCGGTGGTGCCCGCGGTGCCGCTGGCCGACACCGTGAAGCGGGTCGAGCCGAACCCGGGCCACCCCGAGCCGGTGCTCGACACGCCCGAGCGCGCCACCCTGCGCGCGGTGCAGACTCCACAGGGCTTCGACCGGGCCGCCCTGGTCGAGGTGCACGCCAAGGCGCTGGCCGAGGAGTCCGCCGGCGGCGCCGACACCCCGCCGGTCACCGACGACGCCGGACTGGTGGAGCGCTACGGCGGCACGGTCGTCGTGGTGCCCGGCCACGAGGAGGCGTTCAAGGTCACCCGTCCGTTGGACCTCGTGCTCGCCGAGGCCGTACTCGCCCGCCGGAGGGCCGCCGATGCCTACTGAGCCGATGCCTGCTGAGCCCCTGATCCCCCGGGTGGGGATCGGCACCGACGTGCACGCCTTCGAGGCCGGCCGCCCGCTCTGGGTGGCCGGACTGGAGTGGCCGGACGCCGAGTTCGGGCTCGCCGGGCACTCGGACGCCGATGTCGCCGCGCACGCCTCCTGCGACGCGCTGTTCTCGGCCGCCGGCATCGGCGACCTGGGCGCCCACTTCGGCACCGACCGCCCCGAGTGGGCCGGTGCCTCCGGGGTGAAGCTGCTCGCCGAGGCGGCCCGGCTGGTGCGCGAGGCCGGCTTCGAGATCGGCAACGTCTCGGTCCAGGTGATCGGGGTGCGGCCGAAGATCGGCAAGCGGCGGGCCGAGGCGCAGGCGGCGCTGTCCGGCGCGGTCGGCGCACCGGTCTCGGTCTCCGGCACCACCACCGACGGCCTGGGTCTGACCGGCCGGGCCGAGGGGCTGGCCGCGATCGCCACCGCCCTGGTGTACGAGCGGCGTTGAGTCCGCAGCCGATCGACAAGCCGATCGACCGGCCGATCGACCGGCTGGTCGATCAGCCGGAAATAGGCCGGTGTTGACGGGTGTTCACCGGATGTCCCAGGGGTCCGAATCGGTAGGGTTCGGTCCGGGCCCGTGCGGAGCTCACCCTCGGGTCCGGTACCGCCGCCGACGAGAAGAGGATTTCGATGAGTGCCCAACTCTCCGACCGTGCCAAGGCGTTGATCGACGGCAAGAGTTTCGCCGTGATCACCACGATCCAGCCGGACGGCAGCCCCCAGTCCTCGGTGGTCTGGGTCAAGCGCGACGGCAACGACATCCTGTTCTCGACCGTCGAGGGCCGTCGCAAGCACCTCAACCTGGTGAAGGACCCGCGCGTCTCGCTGCTGATCAACCCGCCGGAGAACCCGTACGAGTACCTGGAGGTCCGCGGCTCGGTGGAGCTGACCACCGAGGGCGGCCGGGAGCTCATCGACGAGCTGGGCCTCAAGTACCGCGGCGAGGAGAAGTACGGGTACGACGGTCCGGACGACGTCCGGGTGGTCGTCCGGCTCTCGCCGCGCAAGGTGGTCGGCGGCATCTGACCGGTCCGGACGGGCCGCGATTCCCCGGGGCGGCCCCGCCGTTCCCCGGGGAACGCCCGGTCCGTTCCCGGTTAATGTCGCGGGGCACCCCCCGCCGCCCACTACGCTTGACGCTGTGAGCATTCGTCTGTACGACACCAGCACCCGCCAGGTACGCGACTTCGTCCCGCTTGTACCGGGTTGTGTCTCGATCTACCTGTGCGGCGCTACCGTTCAGTCGGCGCCACACATCGGGCACATCCGGTCCGGGCTCAACTTCGACATCATGCAGCGGTGGTTCGCCTACCGCGGCTACCAGGTGACCTTCGCCCGCAACGTCACCGACATCGACGACAAGATCATCGCCAAGGAGCGCGAGCTCGGCACGCCGTGGTGGCAGATCGCCTACGAGAACGAGCGCGCCTTCAACGACGGTTACAGCGCGCTGGGCTGCCTGCCGCCGACCGTCGAGCCGCGGGCCACCGGGCACGTCCCCGAGATGATCGAGATGATGCAGGGGCTCATCGAGAAGGGCCACGCCTACGCGGTCGACGGCAACGTCTACTTCGACGTGAAGTCGTATCCCGACTACCTCGCGCTCTCCAACCAGAAGCTCGACGACCTGCGCCAGCCCGAGAGCGAGGGCGAGACCGGCAAGCGCGACCAGCGCGACTTCGCGATGTGGAAGGCCGCCAAGCCGGGCGAGCCGAACTGGGAGACCCCGTGGGGCCGCGGCCGTCCGGGCTGGCACCTGGAGTGCTCGGCGATGGTGCACAAGTACCTGGGCCCGGCCTTCGACATCCACGGCGGCGGGCTGGACCTGGTCTTCCCGCACCACGAGAACGAGATCGCCCAGTCCAAGGCCTACGGCGACGACTTCGCCGCCTTCTGGGTGCACAACGCCTGGGTCACCATGGCGGGCGAGAAGATGAGCAAGTCGCTCGGCAACTCGGTGCTGGTCTCCGAGATGGTCCAGCGCTGGCGCCCGATCGTGCTCCGCTACTACCTGGGCGCCGCGCACTACCGCTCGATGATCGAGTACAGCGAGGACGCGCTGCGCGAGGCCGAGGCCGGTTTCGGCCGGATCGAGGGCTTCGTCCAGCGGGCCGTCGAGCGCTGCGGCAGGGTCGACGCGGCGCCCGAGGTGCCGCCGGCCTTCGCCGAGGCGATGGACGACGACTTCGGCGTCCCGCAGGCGCTGGCCGTCGTGCACACCGCCGTCCGCCAGGGCAACAGCGCCCTGAACGCGGACGACAAGGAGAGCGTGGTGGCGCGACTGGCCGAGGTCCGTGCGATGCTCGGTGTACTGGGCCTCGACCCGCTCGACCCGCAGTGGGCCGGGGCGGAGCGCGGTGAGGACCTCCACGGAGTGGTCGACTCGCTGGTCCGTCTGGTCCTGGACCAGCGGCAGGCGGCGCGACAGCGCAAGGACTTCGCCACCGCGGACGCCATCCGCGACCAGCTCGGCCTGGCCGGGCTGGTGATCGAGGACACCCCGTCCGGCCCGCGCTGGACGATCAACAGCCAGTAACCCCATCTGACGATCGGGGTGATGGGTGGGCCGTACCGGACCGGTGCGGCCCTCCCGCATGACGTAGCGCATGCCGTAGGCCGCCACCGCACCGAGCGGGACGGCCGGGCATGCCGGACAGACAGGAAGTACAGCCATGGCCGGCAACAGTGCACGCAGGAACCGCCGCAACCCCGGATCCAAGAAGGGTGCGTCTGTCGGTACCGGCGGGCACAGCCGGAAGGCGCTCCAGGGCAAGGGCCCGACCCCGCCCGGTGAGGAGCGCAAGGGCCACCCCAAGCAGCGGGCCGCCAACGCCGCGCTGAAGCGCGAGCGGGACGCCAAGGCCCGGGCCGGCATGCGCCGGGCCGGCGCCGGCGGCCGCGGTGGCCGAGGCGGCGCGGGCAGCGCCGAGCTGGTCTTCGGCCGCAACTCGGTGGTCGAGGCCCTGCAGGGCGACGTCCCGGCCAACGCGCTGTACGTCCAGCAGTTCATCGACACCGATGACCGGGTCCGGGACGCCTTCCAGGCCGCCAACGAGCGCGGCATCCCGCTGATGGAGGCCCCGCGGCCCCAGCTGGACCAGATGACCGGCGGGATGAACCACCAGGGCCTGGTGCTGCAGGTCCCGCCGTACGAGTACGCCCACCCCGAGGACCTGCTCGCCGAGGCCGCCGACGCCGGCCAGGACGCGCTGATCATCGCGCTCGACGGCGTCACCGACTCGCGCAACCTGGGCGCCGTGGTCCGCTCCGCCGCCGCCTTCGGCGCGCACGGCGTGGTCATCCCCGAGCGCCGCGCGGCCGGCATGACCGCCGGTGCCTGGAAGACCTCCTCCGGCGCCGCGGCCCGGCTGCCCGTCGCCCGCGCCACCAACATGACCCGCGCCCTGGAGGCCTACCAGAAGGCCGGGCTGATGGTGGTCGGCCTGGCCGCCGACGGCGAGGCCGAGCTGGGCGACCTGGAGCTGCTGACCGGCCCGGTCGTGATCGTCGCGGGCAGCGAGGGCAAGGGCCTGTCCCGACTGGTCTCGGAGACCTGCGACATGCGGGTGCGGATCCCGATGAGCGGTCTGACCGAGTCGCTGAACGCCGGTGTCGCGGCGGGCATCGTGCTCTACGAGGCCGCCCGACTGCGCGCCAAGCGCTGAGCACGGCGGGCACCGCGCCCGCAGGAGATCTTCTGAATTCTCCGCGATCCGAGTGAAAAGCGATCGGGCCCGACCGGGTCCGATCGCTTTTCTCATGATCACTTCAAGTATGCGCCGGACATCCACCCGAGAGAGTGTCCTAAGCGGCCGTCACCCGGTTAGACGGGCGTGGACACCAGAACACCTCGGCGCCCCCTGTTCGGCGGCGGCAGCACCGGGATAGACGCGGGCCCCGGGCTCGACACCGTCAAGGTGTCGTCGGACCCCGCGCGGCTCAGCAACACCCAGGCGAGCTTCCGGCTCCGGCTCGGCACCCCGGTGGCGCCGCTGATCGAGGCCCCGGCCGGACTGCTGTCCACCGGCGCCGCGTTCGGCGACCCGTACGCCAACCAGGGCCTGATCCGCCGTCCGCTGGTCACCCCGCAGGTCGTCGTGCCGGCCTCCGCCGTCCCGGCGCTGGCCGGGGCCACCGGCGGTGCACCGCGCCGCAAGGGCAGGGTCACCGCCGTCACCTGGACCGGCCAGGCCGCCCCCGGGGACCTCGCCGCCACCCGGCTGCTGGAGGCGGTACGGACCAGCGGCGCCCCGGCCGGCGCCGACCTGGACGAGGACACCCAGGTGCTGCCCGCCTACGCCGGCGCCCGGACCGTCCCCCGCCAGCCGCGCGAGGGCAGCGGCACCGCCACCGACGCCGGCGTCGGCCCGGTCGGCGAACCGCACGGCTGGACCCCGAGCGGCGAACTGCCCGAGGTCTCCGCCACCGCCGCCGACGGCAAGCAGCCCTGGTACCCCGGCCGCCGGGTCGACCTCGGGCTGGTCCTGCTGCCGCTGCGCGCGGTGCTCGGCTCGCTCTCCGTCTACGCCGGGTTCAGCAAGCTGTGCGACCCGGTGTACTTCGACGGCGGCGAGCGCGGCTCGATGATGCGCTGGCTCTCCTCGCTGCACCCGTGGAAGGTCGCCGAGCCGCTGCTGGCCTTCGCGATGGCCCACCCCGTCGGCTCCGGCCTGGTGGTGTCGTTCACCGAGATCGTGGTCGGCGTGCTGACCCTCCTCGGCCTGTGGCAGCGGCTCGCCGCCGGGGCGGCGATGCTGCTCTCCGCCGCGCTGCTGTTCACCGTCAGCTGGCGGGCCGTCCCGGTGTACGACACCCCCGACCTGATCTTCCTCGCGGCCTGGAGCCCACTGCTGATCGCCGGGGCGCCGTTCGCCTCGCTCGACGGGCGGCTCAACCTGGAGGCCTGGCGCCGGATCGGCGCGGGCGCGCCGGGCGCCCTGCGCCGCCGGGTGCTGCGGCGCGGCGCGGTGGTCACCACCGTCGTGGTCGGCCTGACCCTGCTGCTCGGCTCGATGCTCGGCGCGGCCGTCCGCACCGGCGCCCGGCCGCACCAGGCGCCCGGCCGCCCGGCCGGCGAGTACGGCACCCCGGTCTGGCCGTCCGGCGGCCCCTCCGGCGCCCCCGGCGGCCAGGGCACGTCCACCTCGCCCGCGCCCGCCGCCCCGCGCCCGGCCACCCCGACGCCGGGCGCCACCGCGCCCTCCAGCGCCCCCGCCAAGTCGGCCGGTGCCACGCCCAGCGGCAAGCACTCCGGCAAGGCCGAGGCCGGCGGCTCCTCCCCGGCGCCCGCCGCCCCGCCGGCCGGCTCCGGCTCCGCGCCCGCCCAGCGCACCCCGGCCCCCGGCGGCTCGGGCACGGCGCCCAAGCCCAGCCCGAGCAACGGCTCCGGGCTGCTCGGCGGGGTGCTGGGCAGCGGTCCGGTGCTGGGCAGCGGCCCGCTGTCCGACCTGTCCGGCGGGCAGCCCTCCCGTCCGGGGACGCCGACCGCCACCTGAGGCGGCCGGACGCGCTACGGCCGGGCGCTCCGTGGGGGAGCACCCGGCCGTAGCGCTGTGGCGTGCCCGCCGGGCGTCAGCGGGAGCTCCCGCGGTAGGCGGCCAGCTCCTTGGCCGCCTCGGTGAGGTCCTTCGCGGTGTCGATCGCGCGCCAGTACACGCCCTGCGGCAGCTGGTAGCCCGCGAGCCGCTTGCTGCGGGCGAGTTGGGGGAAGGTGGTGCGCTCGTGGTCGCCCACGTCCGGCAGCAGCTCGGCGAACTCCGGGCTGAACACGTACAGGCCGGCGTTGATCAGGAAGGGCGAGGGCGGGGCCTCGATGAAGTCCAGCACATTGCCGAACTGGTCGGTCTCGACGGCCCCCCAGGGGATCCGCGGCCGGGCCAGTGCGAGCGTCGCCACGGCGTCCCGCTCGTGGTGGAAGGCGGCCATGTCGCGCAGGCTGAAGCGGGTCCAGATGTCGCCGTTGGTGGCGTACCAGGGCTCGTCCGGGCGGGGCAGCGCCTTCGCCGCGTACTTCAGGCCGCCGCCGCGCCCGAGCGGCTCGGCCTCGACCACCGTGCGCACCCGCAGCGGCAGTTCCGCCCGGTCGAGCCACTCCTCCAGCACGTCGGCGAGGTGGCCGCAGGACACCACGACGTCGGTGACGCCCTCGGCGGCCAGCCAGGCCAGCTGGTGGCCCAGGATCGGCGTGCCCGTCCCCGGGATCTCGACCAGCGGCTTGGGGCGGTCGTCCGTGTAGGGGCGCAGCCGGGAGCCCTGGCCGCCGGCCAGGATCACGGCCTGGGTGACGGGCGTCGTGGTCGGCCGGGGCTGGGCCTGCGGGGACTGCGGGGACTGCGGGGACGCGAGGTCGGCGGCGGGGCCGGAGTCAGCGGTCATGGCTGAACAATAGGGCGCCCGGCGGGGGTTGACGCGGTCCGGCGGTCAGTCTGGGCCCGTCGTGAGTGCCGACCGCCGGCTGCGGCTAGCGGGCTGCGGTCAGCCGACGACGCCGGCCGCGAAGGAGCCGTCGCAGACCGGGCGGGCGAAGGACCGGGCCCGCTGCACGTCGCCCTGGTACTTGCGCACCGCCGCCTTGCCCAACTCGGTGGCCAGCGAGGTGCAGTACGGCGTCAGGGCCGGCTGCTCGCGCATCGAGCGCTCCAGCAGGTCCAGCGCGGCGGACGGGTTCTTGGCACGCAACTCGTCCAGCAGCGCCACCCGCAGCGACTCCTGCGGGGCGAGGCCGTCCGTCTTGGTGGCGGCGGTGGCGGAGCGCCCGATGCCGGCGCCGTCGCCGCTGGACGCCGCCACGACCTGCTGATCGAGCCCGGTCGGTGGGGCCCAGGGGACCCGGGTCACGGCGAGGGTGCCGGTGGTCACCAGGACGACCGGCAGGGTCAGGGCGACGGTCTGGCCGATACGGCGCACAAGCTGCTTCACCCTCAGGAGAGTAGCGGTGGGTGCGGGCCGGATCGCCCTCCGTCACGCCATCGAGTGACAGGGTGTCCGGGTTCGTCCCTGCACCGTGTTGACGCGGGGGTGTACGGACGGAGCCCGCCGGACCGGGAACGGTCCGACGGGCTCCGCGCGAGAGGGGTCTGCGCGCCGGGGATCAGCGGCCGAGGCGGGCCCCGGTGCCGGTGGAGAAGACGTGGGTCTCCTCGGCGGTCGGCACGACGTGGATCGTCTCGCCGCGGGCCGGGATCTGGCGGCCGGGCACCCGGACGACCAGGTCCTTGTCCACGCCGCCGATCTGGGTGGTGCCGTAGACGAAGCCGTCCGAGCCGAGCTCCTCGACCACGTTCACGGTCACCGCGACGCCCTCGATGCCGCCCGCCGGGACGATCTGGAAGTGCTCGGGACGGATGCCGACGGTCACCGTCTTGTCGGTGAGGGCGCCGGCCAGGTCCTCGCGGGAGATGTTGACCACCGAGCCGCCGAACTTCACCCCGCCGTCCACCAGCGGCACCTCGACCAGGTTCATGGCCGGCGAGCCGATGAAGCCGGCCACGAACAGGTTGGCGGGCTTGTCGTACATGTTGCGCGGGGTGTCGACCTGCTGCAGCAGACCGTCCTTGAGCACCGCGACCCGGTCGCCCATGGTGAGCGCCTCGGTCTGGTCGTGGGTGACGTACACGGTGGTGATGCCCAGGCGGCGCTGCAGGCCCGCGATCTGGGTACGCGTCGACACCCGGAGCTTGGCGTCCAGGTTGGACAGCGGCTCGTCCATCAGGAAGACCTGCGGCTGGCGGACGATCGCCCGGCCCATCGCGACGCGCTGGCGCTGACCGCCGGAGAGCGCCTTCGGCTTGCGGTCCAGGTACTCGGTGAGGTCGAGGATCTTCGCGGCCTCCTCGACCTTGGTGCGGATGTCCGCCTTGTTCACGCCGGCGATCTTGAGCGCGAAGCCCATGTTCTCCGCGACGGTCATGTGCGGGTACAGCGCGTAGTTCTGGAACACCATCGCGATGTCCCGGTCCTTCGGCGGCAGGTGGGTGACGTCCCGGTCGCCGATCCGGATCGCGCCGCTGTTGACGTCCTCCAGGCCGGCCAGCATGCGCAGGCTGGTCGACTTGCCGCAGCCCGACGGGCCGACCAGCACGAGGAATTCGCCGTCCGCGATCTCCAGGTCCAGCGCGTCCACCGAGGGCTTGGTCGCCCCCGGGTAGGTGCGGGTCGCCTGGTCGTACGTGACAGAAGCCATGGTCGTTCTCTCCTTCACCGGCAGGAACGTGCCGGACGATCCGAGTAAAGGGGGTTCGTTCGTCTCCGTCGGCCCGTCAGTGGTCTGAACCACTACCGGACCGGCTCCCAGCGACGCTACCCGCGCGCCCGCCGCTTGTCAGCCCCCGTCCGCCCCGATTCAGGCATCGGTTCCATCACGCCCACCCACCCCGCCAACCCCCGGATATCTCCCCACCCCACCACCCCGGCCCGGTAGACTGCCCCAGGTGCCGCCGTGATCCTTCGCGGACGGCCACCGTGCCTCCTTAGCTCAGCTGGCCAGAGCACCGCTCTTGTAAAGCGGGGGTCGTCGGTTCGAACCCGACAGGGGGCTCTCGTTTCCACCCCGGATGAGCTGCAGATTTGGCCTTCTGGGACCTTCATCGCCGGCCTCGGGCTTCTCGTCCGAGGCCGTTTGCGTGAGCGATGCGTGAGCGGATGGCCGGGTCGGGTCGGTTGCCGCCGTGGACTGGGCAACCTTGCGCGGCCTGTTCGCTCGGGGGACAAGCCGGGCCGCCGCCTCTGCGATCGCCCGGTCGACCTGCGGGAGCAGGGTCGTGTACGTGTCCGAGGTGATGCCGATCGAGGAGTGGCCGAGCATCTCCTTGATCGAGTGCAGGTCCGCACCCGCCGCGTGAGCGAGCGTGGCCGCGCCGTGCCGCAGGTCGTGCAGCCGGATCGGCGGCAAGCTGGCCTCCGCAACCAGCTCGCGGAACCGGTCGGTGACGGCCGTGGGGTGCCGCCACCCATCTGCAACCCGCTTGGCAGCATGCCCCGCGCCTTGCCGTGATCGGCCCGGCCAAGCGCTGCGGGAAGTCTCGACTGCTCGACATCGTCACCGAGACCGTCCACGACCCGCTCATCACGGTCAACGCGTCCTCGGCGGCCATCTTCCGGTCGATCACCGACCAGCCGCCGACCCTGCTCGTGGACGAGGCGGACGCCATGTTCGGCACGGTCAAGGCGGCCGAGAAGAACGAGGACCTGCGTGGCCTGCCGAACGCTGGCCACCAGCGCAACCGACCTACCCTGCGGGTCGTCGGACCGGACCACAAGGTGGTCAAGTTCCCCACCTTCGCCATGGCGGCTCTGGCCGGGATCGGGGACCTCCCGGACACGATCATGGACCGGCCCGTGGTCATCCGGATGCGGCGCCGGGCGCCGGGCGCGCGTCTCCTCGTACCGCTCCGACCGGGACAAGCCGGGCCTGCGTGAACTGCGCGACGGCCTCCATGCCTGGCTGGTGCCGCTGATCGACGCGGCGACCGACATGGAGCCGCCCATGCCGGTCGACGACCGTGCCGCTGAGACCTGGGAGCCCTTGGTGACGGTCGCGGACCTCGCCGGAGGTGAGTGGCCGGTGCGTGCCCGCGCGGCCTGTCGTGCCATGACCGCCTTCGAGTCCGGGCAGGACGAGGACGGCGGCCTGAGGACGAGGATCCTGGTCGACATCCGCCGCGTCTTCGCCGCCGGTGGCACCCGGACTCCCTGTCAACCGAGCGCCTTCTGACCGCCCTGAAGGCCGACCATGAGGCGCCGTGGGCCGAGCACGGACCGACGGGGCTGAGCGCCCGTGGCCTGCAGCTCCTGCTCAAGGACTACGGCATCGGCTCGATGAACATCCGCTTCCCGTACGGCGTGCAGCTCAAGGGCTTCACCCGCAACGGTTTCCTCGACGCCTGGAGCCGCTACTGCCCCGAGCCCGCCGAGCAGCATGCCGCTAACGGCAGCTGACTCGCCGCTAGCCGTAGCACCCGTCCCCGTCCAGCTCAGGGCGGGGACGGGTTCGCTCTCCGCAACGAGTCCTGTCGTCCCGCGAGTGTCACCCGTACCGCCATGACCAGGCGTGCAACGCGTGGGACGACTGCAACGCGGTGGGCAGCGAACGGATCCTCAGTCGGTCTGCTCGATGGCATGCGCGACAGCGCCAACGGCGCGAAGAGCGCTGGCAGCTGCCCGCGCTGTGTCTTCGGGCTGGTCTTCGAGAACCCTCGCTGGAAGCTGGCCGATGAGGAGTTTGCCGTGCCACAGGCTGAGCCCGGTGAGCCGGCGGATCTCCTTCAGCACGTCCATGGTGCGGGTGCCAGGATCGGCCAACACGACGCTGTACGGCACGTCGTCACAGGCCAGCGTGAAGTACCTGACTTCGCCGCCCAGGCCCCTCCAACTGCCGGTCCTTGAGAGCCTGGCCCCACACCGTCGAAGGTGGAGGGGGCCGCACGCGGAGCAAGTTGTGCGGTAAGCGCTGCTTACCGCGAGCCCCGGCCAGCCGGAGCAAGTTGTGGGGTAAGGAGTCCTTACGCCAGCCCCGCCCCTGAGGGCGGAGCAAGTTGTCGCGCATGACGGTCCTACGGCCTCGCGCTATCTGCCCTGGTTGGTGGCTGCACGAGGGCGCACAGCCACCAACCAGGCTCTTCGCCAGGAGCCCCATGGGTTGGCTGGGCGATTGGGTGGCGCACGGTCGGCTCTTGCGCGGCCGGGCTACGGGCGAATGACGATCGTGCTGATGGTGCCGTTGCCCCAGACGGTGGTGTTCATCATCATTCGGCCGTCCAGGGAAGCCGCAGTGAACTCTGGGACGAAGCGAGTGGTGAAGAGCGTTGCGAACCCGCTCCTCAGGAGATCCGCCTCGCTCCCCACCAAGTCCCACTGGTCGAGTAGCCGCACTCGAAGCCACACCGTGTACGGCTCTTCGTCCGGATCCTCCCCAAGGCGCGCGGCCGACTGCGAGCAGGAACTCGCGGTTCCCGTCGAACAGCCCGTACTGCGTCGCCATCCGGTGCCAGCTCGCGTTGACCTTCTCGGCCATGTCCGAAGCGTCCAGATCGGCAACCTCGTGCTCGTGCGAGTCGAACCGCCCGTGCTCGGGTCCGGCGCTTGCGGGAGAGTGGCCCGGCGGGAGAGGCGGCAGTTGGACCTCTCCGTGGACCCGTTCGAGGAAGCGGAGCCCAGCGGGTGCGAGCAGGTGGTCTAGCTCGGCATCGGTGAGAGTCACAGCGGCACGGTAGTCGCAGAGTACGGCCTCCTGGTCAGAATTTTCAGGAGGCCCGGAGTTGTGGTCAGTTGTCGAACCAGACGACGAGCCGGACATTCTCTCCGCCATGGGCATCGGCGAGGGCGCTCATGGCCTTCCACACCGGTGCCCACTCGCCGTCCTCCGGCACGGCGTCCCGGCGCACCATTCGCACGACGCGGAGCAGCCTCCCGTCCTCGATCCACTCGGCGCCTTCCGACCTGCCGTGACTGCCGCGGAACGACTTGCCCGTCCGTACCCAACCCCGGTCCAGCGTGCGCGTGTACTCGTGAACGCGATCGTCCACGGCGTCGGCGGGTTCGTCCCAGTCGACCTTGGCCAGTTCGGCCCAGCTGATCCAGGAGGGGCTGTGCCCATCGGGGGCCCATTCCTCGTACGCCTGTCGGGTCTGGGGCGACACGTCGGCGGGTATGCCTCGATCTCCGGCCACTGGGCGGAAGCCGGCATGGTTCCGCACGCCGAACAGGCAGCCGAAGGCGTCGTAGCTCCGCCCGCCGTACAGCAGGTCCAGGTCTATCGCCGCGTGCCAGCGTGCCTTGTCCTCGTCGAGCGTGCCGTAAGTGGCCCGGCACTCGACGAACCCGTGTATGTCGGCTCCCATGCGATCGGATTCTCCGGGCCGGACGGACAGACCGCCAGGAGTTTTCAGGCTGTCCGTCCTGGTCGGACGCGTCGAAGCGGAGGGTTGGCTGAGTGGGGGGCGACACGGCAGTTGCTGTGCCCCGGGAGGAGCAGGTTGTCGCGTTGGATATCCCAAGGGCTACCCGGCATCGGTCCCTCGAACGGCGGGCTGGGCGCTGGTGATCTCGGAGAGCCGCCTCCGCAGGGGCTTCTCCAGGTCGGGGTTGTCGTCCCGGGTGGTGGTCTGCAGGAGTTCAGTGATGACCACGAGTTCCGCGAACCTCCCTGCGGCCGTGTCGAGGATGTGGCCGAGCCGCCGCCGGATTTCGGCAGCGGTGTCCGGGACAAGGAGGCTGTAGGAGTACAGCAGTGCGGCATCGTATCCGGCGGGCGCGATGCCCCAGCCTTCCCAGTCGAGGACGGTGAGGGTCGGCGCGGTGAGGTTGGCCCAGTGCAGGTCGCCGTGGGCGGTGGTCCAGGCGGGTGCCTTGGTGTCGATCGCCATGCCGAGGTACTGCGGCATGGCGCGGTCAAGGTATTCCTGGCGGACCGCCACTCGTTCGCTGGGGACGGTGACGATGGCGTCGAGGGCGGTGCTGAGTGCGTCCCACCAGGCGTCGTCCAGGTCGGGAGCCTTCCGGAGGGTCGGCTCGTGGGTGGTGATGGTGGGGACGGTGATCCTGTCGTACAGCTCGGCCAGGTAGCCGTGCTCACCGTTGGTCCAGGTGTGTCGGCCCCTCAGATGCGGCCTGGGGACCGCAGGGGGCATGAGCCGTTCTGCCTCCTGCGGTCCCTCCCAGAGCTTTCCGCCCGCCTTGTCGGCCGGGGCGGACACCAGGCGAAGCCATCCCTCGCCGGACGCCGTGGCAACCGGGCGGCTGAGGGTGCGTCCACGCCAGCCCCATGCTTCGCGCGAGCCGATCGGCGTCGCGTCGAGCGCCGCTGCGGCTGTGGCGTGCATCCCGCGCATCCGCTCGGCGATGTCCGGCTCAGGTTCCGAGTACATCAACGACCCTTCGCAGCACGTCCGGAGACAACGGCGGACGGCCGACGGCATCGGCGGCCTGCGTCCAGTGTTCCGGATTCCCCGTCGACAGAAGTACGCGTCTCACTCCGGTGGTCGAGGCGACGACGGCGAGGGCAGCCTGCGCGGGCGTGCTGCCAGGGCTGATCAGGTTGATCAGCTCACGGGTCACGATGTCGGGGATCTCGCCACCGTGGAGCGGGGCGGAGGCGAACACCTCCAGTCCCGCATCGAAGGCATCGACCAGTGGGCCGTGTCCGTTGAGGGCTTGGGCGACGGCCGCGAGGTGGACGAGGGAGACCGGGAGTTGGATGGCCCGCAGGTGGTGCTGCGGGCCGCCGGCCTTGGCCGCGAGTTCGAGCAGCGCAGGCACGTTGAAGAGCCCGCTGCTGAAACAGCGCCAGGTCGCCACGCCGTAGGAACTGATGACGCGCTCGCTGCACGCCTCCTCCAGGGCGAGGAACGCGGCGTAGAGCCGATCAGCGATCTCGGCTTCCTGGCAGTCGTGTTCCGGGTTGTGCAGGAACACGACGTCGGGGACGCGGCCGAGCATGCGCTTGCTACGGGCGACCTGCCAGGCGATGTAGTCCGGCGCCAGGCAGTGCCCGCGCTCGGCATCATCGGCGGACAGCGCACCAGCGCGCACTCCGATCCGCCTGGCACTGGGAGGGACGAAACCCACCTTCGTGGAGACGCGAAGATCCGGATACGCCGCCAGAACCAGGGCCAGTGCCGCCTCCGCCCGACCACCCTCGTAGTTGGGCGCGGTATCCACCCAGTCGGCACCCCGGGAAGCGGCCCTCACTGCGGCCTCGGCCACATCGTGACAGCGGTAAGTGCCGAGGCCCAGCTGGGCCGTCATCGTGCACCTCCGATCGCGGCGGCCTGGCCGTCGACCAGCTCCGTCACAACACCGGCCGCCTGCGCGAGGGTGACGCCTGCGGCTTGCGCGAGGTCGGCCAGCCGGTGAGCTTCCCCGTCTGCGAGGAGCACGAGCATCGGCTCGGCCTTCGCGGCAAACGTCCACTCCTCGCCGCCGGCGGTCAGCCGGACTGTGCCGTCGGGCATGGCCGCGAGCGCGGGCCGTGTGGTGACCAGGCGCACCTGCAGGTCGGCATCCGGTGGGGCCGCCGTGACACCGTGGGCATGCCGGGGCGCGGGGAGAAGCCGTTGTAGGACAGGGAGGCGGTGATGCTGTTGTCCGGGTCCTCGTTGATCAGCATCACATCCACGTCACTGTTGCCACGGCGCACGGCGTGTGTGATGAGCAGGGGGTTCGAACTGTTCGCACGCACCAGGGTGTCGCCGGCCGAGCCGAGCTTGGAGATCATCGCGATGCCGTAGTACGGGGCGAACGGCGTGTTCGCCGGCGGCTCGCACGAGGCGCCGCTGGAGAGGATGCCGCCGTCGTTGTAGTCCAGCGCACCCTCGACCGTGGTGACCTGGCTGCAGTCGGTGCCGTTGTGCATGTCCCACCAGTCGACGTTGAATGCGCCGTTCTCCATCAAGGTCAGGTAGTCGTCCGCGGCGAACAGCCCCGCGGGGGATGTGTCGGAGTCGATGGTGCCGTTGGTCTCGGTGATCGCGACGCCGGCGTGGGGCGCGTGCCTGCCGGCCCACTTGCCGATCAGCGAGTGCACGGCGCTCATCATGCCGGGGACCTGCGTCTGGGGCTTGGTCAGCATGTCCGCTGCGCTGGTGCCGCCCGGGTAGTAGTGCACGATCACGAAGTCGACCTGCGGGCCGGCGATGGAGAGCACGGTGTTGTTCCAGTCCATCGTGTCGCCCGGTCCGACGATCCCGTCCGGCCAGGAGCCCGGCGTGCAGAGCACGGCGCCGATCTTGACGGTCGGGTCGACCGCCTTCATCGCCGAGGCGAACTTCAGCAGGTTCTCCGCGTAGGTGGTGGCGCTGTGGCTGGCGTGGAGGTCGGTTTCCCACGTCGCGCCGTACTCGCCGTTGCCGGGGATCTCGTTGCCGATCTCCCAGTACTTCACCCCGTAGTGCTTGGTGATGTTGGCGTACTTCACCCAGTCGGCGGCCTCTTGCGGGGTTCCAGAGCCGTAGTCCGCGGTGATGATCGGCTGCGCGTCGGCTGCCTGGGCCGTCGCCATGAACGTGTCGAAGTCGGTGTTCGGTGCGACGACGCCGCCGTCGGCGGTGTTCGTCTTCCAGTGATAGATGTCTGCGTACGAACCGCCCGGGTATCGCATCGCCTTGATGCCGGCGTCGCGGAGCACGACCGTCCACTCCGCGTCGCTCACGTCCGAGGGGTACCTCGGACGCCTGTGCGGCCGGTTCCCGGCGTTCCCGACCCGATGAGCGAGGCAGTCACACGACAGGGGCGTCCATTCGGTACTGAACGCGCGACCTTCCGGGGCTGTGTTGGCCCTGGCGGCGAACGCTTCGATCCGCTCGGCGAGGGTGCCGACGGCCTGGGTGCGTCGGTTGTGGTTGGTTGCGGAGAGCAGTCCAGGTATCCGGGAGCTCTGGCCGCGGGCCTCAGCGCACTCCACGGACACGCGGCCGAGACTTCGATGGTCCTGACACACGAAAGTGGAGCGGCTCCCCACGCGGGAGCCGTCCCTACCCGACAGGGGGCTCCGTGGTGGGAAGGGCCGGCTCGATCACGGCGGTTTCTAACGATCGAGCCGGCCCTTCGGCGTTGGTGGGGGGAGTCGGGGTCAGCCCGGGGGGAGGGTGAGGGTGGCGAGGGCGCCGCCGGCGGGGTGGTTGGTGAAGGTGAGGGTGGCGCCGATGACGCGGGTGTGGCCGGTGGCGATGGTGAGGCCGAGGCCGTGGCCGCGGCCGCGTTCGGGGGCGTTGGTGCGGAAGCGCTGGGGGCCGTGGTGGAGGAGGTCGTCGGGGTAGCCGGGGCCGTGGTCGCGGACGGTGATGCGGCGGCCGTCGACGTGGAGTTCGACCGGGTCGGCGCCGTGGCGGTGGGCGTTGACCAGCAGGTTGCCGAGGATGCGGTCCAGGCGGCGAAGGTCGGTGCGGACCTCCTGGCCGGTGGTGATCCGGACCGAGACGTCGAGGCCGGTGAGGGTGACGGTGCGGCGGACCGCGCGTTCCAGCGGGACGGCGGAGAGGTCGGGGGACTCCACGTCGGCATCCAGCCGGGAGACCTCCAGGAGGTCCTCGACCAGGGCGCGCAGCGCCTGGACCCGGTTCTGCACCAGCTGGGTGGGGCGGCCGGGCGGCAGCAGTTCGGCGGCGGTGACCAGGCCGGTGAGCGGGGTGCGCAGTTCGTGGGCGACGTCGGCGGTGAAGCGCTGTTCGTCGGCCAGTCGGCGGTGCAGGGTGCGGGACATCAGATCGACGGCGGCGGCGAGGTCGGCGACCTCGTCCTTCCCGTCGACGAGTTCGCCGATCCGGGTGTCGGTGCCGCCGGCCGCGATGCCCCGGGCGGCGGTGGCGGCGGTGCGCAGCCGGCGGCTGATCCGGTCGGCGACCAGGACGCCGGCCAGCACGGTGGTGAAGACCGCGGCGACGACGGTGATCAGGATGATCCGGTCCAGGTCGGCGATCGCCCGGCGGTCCTGGGTGAAGTCCACCCGGACGGAGAGCACCCCGTCCTGGACCGGGCCCGCCGCCCACATCGACTCGCCCTGCCGGTCGGCGGCCAGCAGCGAGCCCTGCCGGCCCCCGGCGGCGAGGTCGTGCAACCGGGTGGGCAGCGCCGGGTCGTCCAGGGCTGCGCCGGGGGCACCGATGCCGCGGCCGTAGTCGGTCAGGGCCGAGCCGAGGGCGGTGAGGGCCGCGCTGCGGGCCTGGTCGACGTGCTGACGGATCATCGCCTGGTGGACCAGCAGGCCTACGGCCACCGCGACCAGCACGGAGATGGCGGCGACGGCGGCGGCGATCTGGCGGCGCAGGGTCATCCGGCGCAGGATCATGCCGGGCGCCGCAGCTTGTAGCCGAAGCCGCGAACGGTCTCGATCCGGCCGGAGCCGATCTTGGCCCGCAGCCGCTGCACATGGACGTCCACCACCCGGGTGTCGGCGCCCCACTCGTAGTCCCAGACCCGCTCCAGCAGGCCGGAACGTTCCAGCACGATGCCGGGCGCGGCGGTGAACTCCAGCAGCAGGCGCAGCTCGGTGGGGGTGAGCGGGACGAGCCGGCCGTCCACCCGCACCTCCATGCTGTCGGTGTCCACCTGCAGGCCGTCGAAGTGGCGGACGGCGCGGGCGGCTTCGCCGGTCGGGGCGGCTTGGGCGGTCGGGGCGGCTTGGGCGGGCTGTGCGGATTCGGCCTGGGCGGGTTCGGTCGGCGGGGTGACCCGGATGCGGCGCAGCACCGTACGGATCCGGGCGACCAGCACGGCGCTCTCGAACGGCTTGACCACGTAGTCGTCCGCGCCCGCCTCCAGCCCGGACACCACGTCCACCGGGTCGGTGCGGGCCGACATCATCAGGATCGGCAGCTGGCTCTCCTCCCGGATCCGGCGGCAGAGACCGACGCCGTCGAGCAGCGGCAGCATGACGTCCAGCAGGAGCAGGTCGGGGCGGACGGCGTGGAAGGCCTCCAGCCCCTCCAGGCCGTCGGCCGCGGTGGTGACCGGGAAGCCGTAGCGCTCCAGGGCCATCCGGGTGGCCTCCCGGATCACCTCGTCGTCCTCGACGAGCAGGATGTGTGGCTGGGCGGGGACGGCTGCGCTGGTCATCGCTTCGCTTCCGGGAGGACGGGGGCGCCGGACGGCTGGGGAGTGGCCCGCGGGGCGTACGGGGACGCCACGCCGGTGGGGGTGGGCTGCCTCGCGCCGCCGCCGGCGGGGCGGGCCGGGGCGGGCGCGCGGTCGGGGCCGGTGACGGTCGGGGGTTCGGTGCCCTGGTCGGCGGGCGGCAGCAGGCCGACGCCCTCCACCCGCCGTTCGACCAGGGCGAGCCGGTGCCCGTCCCAGTGGTAGTGGCTGCTGGTGCGGGTGGTGTAGGTGGTCGGCTCGTACAGCCACAGGTCGGAGTCCATGGTCGCGGCGCTGAACCCCTGCTGGACCTGGACCCGCAGGATCGGCAGGACCCGGTCGTCGGCGAGCGTGTAGACGTGCAGCACGAGCGAACCGGGGGTGGTGACGGCGGTGATCAGCTCGGGCCGGCCGTCGCCGGTGAGGTCGCGGAATTCGGGGGCCCGCACCTCGCAATCGGTGCAGGACTGGAGCGCGCGCCGCTCTTCGGCGGTCACCGTCGGGTCCTTGGTGAGGAGGGTGCGCACGTCGACCGCGGTGAGGTCGCGCCCCGGGACGGTCAGGTCGGGGACGGGCTGCGGCGGGGCCTGGGTGGCCGAGTCGGCCGGGGAGGTGGCCGGCGGCGGCGCGGTGGCCAGACCGGGCCAGAGCGGCTTGGCCACCGCGGACGGGCTCGGCGGGGCGACGGCCGCGCGCGGGCCGTCGTCCCGCAGGCCGCCGGGGGCGGGTCGGCCGAAGGCCAGTACACCGAGGGCGGCCAGGGCGGCGAGGACGGCGAGGGCGGCCGCGGGCACGGCGCCGCGGCGGCGGGGCGGGGTCGGTCGTGCCACGGTCGCTGCTCTCCCTCGTGCTCTGGCGGTCGCGCCTGCGGTTCGGTCGTGCCTGCGGTTCGGTCGTGCCTGCGGTTCGGTTCTGTCGTCGCTGCGGTTCTGTCGTCCTGCAGTTCTACCCGGTCCGGCCGGGCGGCCGTTCCGGTGGGGCCGGGGCCGGGGCCGGGGCAGCGGGCCCGGCCAGGTCCGTCCTGTCCCGCCCCGGCCTGCCCCGACCCGTCCTGGTCGGGAACGGCCCGGTCAGACCCGTGCCGGTCACGAAAGGCCCGGTCAGGCCGGGTCCGCGAGGACGATGATGTTGTCCGTCCAGTGGCCGTCCGGGCCGATCCGCCCGCCGCAGGTGATCAGTCGGAGCGCGGGGCCGGGGGTGTCGCCGTAGACCGTGTCGGTGGGGAAGTTGTCCTTGGCGGCCTGGAGCAGGCTGCGGACCGTGAAGTCCACGGTGCGCCCGTCCGCTCGCCGGATCCCGATCCGGTCGCCCGGGTGGAGTTCCGGCAGGCGTTGGAAGACCGCCGGGCCGTGCCTGGTGTCGAGGTGCCCGATCAGGACGGCGGGGCCGGCCTCGCCCGGGGCGGGTCCGTTGCGGTACCAGCCGACCTGATCGGCGTGGTCGGCCGAGGGCACCTGGACCGTGCCGTCGGCGTTCAGGCCGAGGTCGGTCACCGGGGCGTCCACGTCGATGGCGGGGATCAGCAGCCGGGCGGGCGGCGAGGCGGCGAGGGCCGTGGGCGCTCCGGCGGGGGCGGTGGTCGTGCCGGCTGTGTTCGCCGGGGGCGCGGTGGCCGCCGGGTCGTGGCCGGAGGTCTCGATCTGCACCACCGGGGTGTCCCGGCCGGACAGCGCGAGGGTGCTGCCGAGGGCGAGGCAGAGCAGGCCGGCCGTACCGAAGACACTTCGCTGCAGGAGGCTCGGGCCGGGGCGCGGGGCGCGCCGCCGCCCGCGACCGCCCCGCTGGTCGGTCCCCGCCGCCGGGGGCGCCCCGGCGCCGCTTCCCCGCCCGGCCGGGTGCGGGGGAAGGACGCCGGAGTGCCCGGCGGACTCGGGACGGGTGTCAGCCACGCGCGCCGGAACGGCGGCGCAGGAGGGCGAAGCCCAGCGCACCGGCACCGACGGCCGCGACGGCGCCGCCGCCGGCCAGCATCAGGCCGTTGCCGTCGGTCGCGGTCGAGCCGTCACCGGCCTGGGCGGCGCCCTTGGGCACCTCGCGGACCTGCGGCTGGGAGCCGGCCGGGTCGGGCGCGGGCGACGGGGTGTCGGTGGCGACCGCCGGGGCCGGCTGGCCGGTCCGGCCGGAGGAGGGGGTGGCGGTGGGGGTCGCGCGCTCCCCGCCGACCGCCACCCCCGCCGGTGCCGCGGGGGCGACGGACGGCTTGGCGGGGGCCGCCGGGGTCCCGTCGGCCCAGGCCTGTCCGCCGGTGACGACGGTCATCAGCGCGGCGCCGGTCAGTGCGCAGACCGCCAGCAGACGGCGGGCGGGTGAACGGTCGGTGCGGGTCCTGCTCATCGGGGGTGCTCCTTCATGGCTCTGGTGAACGCGTCGGTGGCGAGACCGCGGTTCTCGCCGACGCCTGCGGCCGGTACGGTCCGCGGTGCTCGTACGGCCGGGTGCGGCCGGTGCGGCCCGTGGTGCTCGTCGGCCGATGCGTCGTCAGTGACGGTAGGAGGGCCGTGTCGCGGTCCCCGCCCGGCCGTGTCACGGTCGCCCATCGGCTGCGTAACGGTCTCCGAACCGGCCGGAACGGCCTCGTGACCCACCCGACACCGAGGCCGTGACCCATCCGGCCCCGCCCCCGCACCCAGGCCCGCCCCCGCGCCCGCACCCCGGTCCGAGCCGGAGCGCCCGCCCCCGCGCCCGCACCCCGGTCCGAGCCGGAGCGCCCGCCCCCGCGCCCGCACCCCGGTCCGAGCCGGAGCGCCCGAGCCGAAGCCCCCGCGCCGAAGCGGCGACCGCCGACCGCGCCCCGCGCTGAGCACCCCCGCCCGCCCGTCCGTACTCCTCGGTGGGGACGCAAGCGAGAGAAAGGTGGCAGTGATGAGCATCCTCGCCAACCTCCTGCCGGCGATGCGGGAGTCCCGCCGGGATCACGGGAACGACCGGGAGGAGCGGAACACCAACAACACGACCGGTCACGGTCGTCGTCGGCACGGCCGCAAGAACAAGCACGGCCGGCGTTGACGGCTGACGGACACGGTCTCCGGGCTAGGACGAGCGGGTGTGGTCGCCGCGGCGGTCGACGGCTGCCGGCACCGGCACCGGCACCGGCACACCCGGCACCGGCACCGGCGACGGCCGGGCGGACCCGGTCGTCGCTCCGGCGCCGCCCGTGTCGCTGCGGCGGACGTTCCGGCGGTTCTGGCCCTACACCCGAGCGGGACGGCGCTGGCTGGCCCTGCTGGTGGTGCTCGTCCTGCTCGGCCCGGTGGTCGACGCCGCCATGGTCTGGCTGTTCAAGGTGGTCGTCGACGACGTCCTGGTGCCGCGCAGACTCGGGCTGTTCCTGCCGGTCGCGCTGGGTTACACCGGGCTGACCCTGCTGGCAGGTGCCCTGGACTTCGCGGACGAGACGCTCTCCACCTGGGTCGGCGAGCGCTTCCTGCTGGCCCTGCGTGCGGACGTGTTCCGCCACCTGCAGGGCCTGCCGCTGGGCTTCTTCGAGCGGCGGCGGCTCGGCGACGTACTGTCGCGGCTGACCGCGGACGTCGAGGCGGTCGAGACCTTCCTGCTCTCGGGCGTCCTGGACGCGGTCGCGTACGTCGCCGAGCTGGCCGTCTTCCTGGGCGTGCTGTTCTACCTGCGCTGGGACCTCGCGCTGACCGCGCTGGTGGTCGCCCCGCTGTTCTGGCTCACCGCCCGGCGGTTCTCCACCAGAGTGCGGGCGGCGTCCCGGGAGCGGCGGCGCCGCAGCGGTTCGGTCAGCGCCCTCGCCGAGGAGACGCTGGGCAACATCGCGCTGGTGCAGGCGTACAACCGGCAGGACTGGGAGCAGGACCGCTTCCTGCGGGAGAACCGGGCGCGGTTCCGGGCGACCATGGCGGCCACCCGGCTGCGCGCGCTGTTCGCACCGATCGTGGAGCTGCTGGAGCTGGCCGGCGCGCTGATCGTCCTCGGGCTGGGCGCCTGGGAGTTGGTCCGCGGCCGGCTCACCCTGGGTGAACTCCTCGTCTTCGTCGCCCTGTTGAGCCGGCTCTACAGTCCGATCCAGGGGATCGGGCGGCTCAGCAACGGCTTCTTCTCGGCCTCGGCTGCCGCCGAGCGGATCATCGAACTGCTCGACCAGCAACCGCAGGTGGCCACTCCGCCGCGACCGCTGCGCCCGGCCCGGGTGCGCGGCGCGGTGGCCCTCGACGGGGTGTGGTTCCGCTACCCGGGCGCGGCCCGCCCGGCGCTGTGCGACGTCTCCCTGCACGCCGAACCGGGCGAGACGGTGGCGCTGGTGGGGGAGAGCGGGGCGGGCAAGTCGACGGTCGCCAAGCTGCTGCTGCGCTTCTACGACCCGGAGTGCGGCGCCGTCCGGCTGGACGGCATCGACCTGCGCGAACTGGCGTTGACCGACCTGCGCGAGCACCTCGCGGTGCTGCTGCAGGAGACCCTCGTCATCCACGGCACCGTCCGGGAGAACATCGCCTACGGCCGCCCCGGCGCCACCGACGCGCAGATCACCGCCGCCGCCCGGGCCGCCGATGCCCACGAGTTCGTCAGCCGGCTGCCGGACGGCTACGACACGGTAGTGGGCCAGCGCGGGCGGCTGCTGTCCGGCGGCCAGCGCCAGCGGATCGCGATCGCCCGGGCGATGATCCGGGACGCGCCCGTGCTGCTGCTCGACGAACCGACCACCGGGCTCGACCCGGAGTCGGGACGGCGGATCCTGGAGCCGCTGGGACGGCTGATGAACGGCCGGACGACGATCATCATCTCGCACAACCTGCTGACCGTAGGGAACGCCGACCGGGTCGTCCTGCTGCGCGAGGGCCGGGTCGCCGCCTGCGGCAACCACCGCCAACTGCTCGCCCACGACGACGGCTACGCCCGGCTCGCCAGGGCCGCGACCCCGACGGGGGCCGCCCGATGACCGTCACCCGGCCACTGCCCGCCGGGGCTTCGATCGCCCCCGGCTACCAGGTGCTCGCCCACCTCTGCCGCACCGGCTGGCTGGACGTCTACGACGCCTGGAGCGAGGAGCGGGACTGCCGCTGCGTGGTCAAGGTGCTCCGGCCGGACCGCCGCCGCGACCGCGAACTGCGCGAACGGCTGCTCCGGGAGGGCCGCTGGCTGACCGAGTTCACCCACCCCCACCTGGTGCGCGGCTACGGCACCGGCGAACGCCCCCAGCCGTACGCGGTGTCGGAGACCCTCGGCGGCGAGACCCTGGCCCACCTGCTCGCCCGGCGGCCGCGCCGCCCGGCGGCCACCGACCTGGCCCTGCTCGGACTGCAACTCATCTCCGCCGTGAGGTACTTGCACGGCAAGAAGCTGCTGCACCTCGACCTCAAGCCCGCCAACATCGTCATCGACTGCCGCCGCGCCAAGCTGCTCGACCTCAGCGTCGCCCGTCCACCGGGCCCGGCCCGCCCGGGCCTCGGCACCAAGGGCTACCTCGCCCCCGAACAGGCCGTCGGCGGCCGGCTCACCGCCGCCACCGACGTCTGGGGTCTCGGCGCCACCCTCTACCGGGCCGCTACCGGCGAACTTCCCTTCGACGGCGCGCCGTCGAACCCGGCCGCCCCGGTGTCCCGGCGTCGCCGCCTGCCCGGCCCGCTCGCCGGGGCGATCGACGCCAGCCTCCACCTCGACCCGGCCGACCGGCCGACCCTCACCCAACTGGCCGACACCCTGGACGACTTGCTCCCCCTCGGCCGCCGGGCGGTGCCCCCACCTCCGCCGCACGGCGCACCCGCTCCCTGACGGGGCGGGAGCCACCGGACTGGTCCGTGCGCCGCCGCCCCGTCCGCAGCTGCCGGAGCGTCCACCCCTGCCCGACTGCCCGGGTGCGGGCGGCGACCAGCTCGGCGGCGCGGCGGCAGGAGAGCCGGGCGCGGCCGGTGTGGGGGCAGCGGTCGGCGACGGGGGTGCCGGCCGGGGCGCCCGCTCGCGGTGGCGTCGCTCGCCGGGCTGGCCTGGTCGCTGCCCTCGGCGGCGCTGGCGGCGGGGGCGCCGCTGCCCTGGCCGGTGGCCGGCGCATTGCCGGCCGGGATCGGTTCGGCGGTCTGCGGGACGCCGTACGGCGCCACGATGCAGCGATGGGTCCCGGCCGAGTTGCTGGGTCGGCTGACCTCCTTCGGGGCGCTGGGGGCCTTCGTCCTCGGCCCGCTCGGGTTGGCGGCGGCCGGTCCGTCGGCGGACCGGTTCGGCACCGGCGGGGTGCTGTTGCTCGGGGCGGTCTGGCAAGTGGCGGCCGGGGCCGTAGTGTTGGGCGTACCGGCCGTACGGAATCGTCGCTGGGAGGAGGGCCCGAGCACCTGACTCACCCCTCGGACGGCTCCGGGGCGCACCCCCGGCCACCATCGGTGCGGCCCACCGCGCACCGTGCCCGGCCGGCTCCGGAGTGCCGCCGGTCGCTCCGCCCACGCGTGTGTGCCTCCGCGGCGGGCGGGGTGGCCGGGTCGGTCGTACGGTGGACGGTGGGGGGCAGAGGAGGTTTGACCATGCCCGGTTCGCTCACCATCAGCCACCACCAGGCCGCGGCCACCCTGGATCACACGGACGCCGAGCGGCTGGCCACCGTGCTGGCCGAGCTGGCGTACCTGCTGGAGATCCCGGGGCCGAACCGGATCAACGAGGCGCAGCTCGCCGTGCTCTGCGAGGGCCGCACCCCGGACCGCGCCGAACTGTCGCACTGGGCGAGGGCGCTGTCCGCCGAACTGAAGGGGCGGCACTGAGGGGGCACCGCCGACCGACCCCGCCGACCGGCCCCACCGACCGACCCCGCCGGAGGCCCGCCCCGTCCGCCGTACGATGGCGAACGGGGCGGACCGGCCGGTGCCGCACCCCGGTTGCCGGACCGGCCGGTGGCCGGCCTGGTGGAGGGTGGGGGCCCGAACGTGTCGCAGTCCTGGTCGTTGTCCTGGCTGACCGTGCCGACCCCGCTGCCCAGCGGCCCGATGCACATCGCGGTGACGCCGCTGGGCGTGGCGGCGGCCGGCTACGGCGGACGGGACGGCGAGGCGCCGCCGTGCACCGACCCGGCGAAGATCGCCGCCGTCACCGAGCGGCTCGGCGCCTACCTGGCGGGCCGCACCCGCGAGTTGGGCCTGCCGATCGACTGGAGCCTCAGCTCCGGGCCGCACCGTACCGTGCTGCGCACGCTCTGGGAGCAGGTGCCGTACGGCCGGACCATCACCTACGGCGAACTGGCCGCCCGCAGCGGGGTGTTCGAGGACGTCACCGAACCCGGCCTGGCCGCCCGCACGGTCGGGCAGATGATGGCGGCCAACCCGGTCGCCCTGCTGGTGCCCTGCCACCGGGTGGTGGCGGCGGACGGGATCGGCGGCTTCGGCGGCGGCCGGGTCGGGATCGACGTCAAGCGCTGGCTGCTCACCCTGGAGGGAGTGCTGGAGCCGACGCTGGACTGGAACGGGCCGCTCTAGCCGTTCCTGGGTCCGACCGGCGCCCGCCGGGGTCGCCGATGGGGGAAGATGGGGGCCGGTATTCCGGTAGTTTCGAATAGATAATCGAACAAATATCGATCAGGTGATCTAGTCGTACTATTTGTTCGGTTATTCGGAACCACTCGAATGAGTGATTGCGGGACGCCCCCGAACGGGCCCACCATGAAGCCGTAAGCCGTAACACGAATGTGCAAGGCGACACTTCATCGGGCATGCGAAGGGCTCCCCCTATGTCGACCGAAACCAATGCCGGAATTCCTGCGCCGGGCGCGCAGCCGGAGATCCGGCAGCAGCAGTCCCTGAGCACGGCGGGCGCGCGGAACCTCGCCACGACCACCAAGTCCGCGCCCCAGATGCAGGGCATCAGCCCGCGCTGGCTGCTCAGGATGCTGCCCTGGGTGGAGGTCTCCGGCGGTACCTACCGGGTCAACCGCCGCCTGCGCCACAAGGTCGGCCGCGGCCGGGTGAGTTTCGTCAAGACCGGCTCCGAGGTGCGGGTCGTCCCACAGACCCTGGCCGAGGTGCCGGTGCTGCGCGGCTACCAGGACGAGGCGGTGCTGGAGGAGCTGGCCGGCCGCTTCGTACAGCGGCAGTTCGACGCGGGCGAGGTCCTGGTCACCGCCGGCACGCCGATCAGCGAGGTCTTCCTCATCGCGCACGGCAAGCTCGACCGGCTCGGCACCGGCAAGTACGGCGAGGAGACGGTGGTCGGCACCCTCGCCGACGGTGACCACCTGGGCGACGAGGCGCTCCAGGAGGAGGACGGCTCGTGGCCGTACACCGTCCGCGCCGCCACCTCCGGCACCGTGATGGCGCTCTCCTGGCCCTCCTTCCAGGAGCTGCACGACCGCTCCGAGTCGCTGCAGCTGCAGATCATGGAGTACCTGAACGGCTTCCAGCAGGCGCAGAACAAGCACGGCGAGGCCGTGATCGACCTCTCCGCCGGCCACCAGGGCGAGTACGACCTGCCCGGTGCCTTCGTGGACTACGAGCTCAAGCCGCGCGAGTACGAGCTGAGCGTCGCCCAGACCATCCTCAAGGTGCACAGCCGCGTCGCCGACCTCTACAACCAGCCGATGAACCAGATCGAGCACCAGCTCCGGCTGACCATCGAGGCCCTGCGCGAGTGCCAGGAGCACGAGCTCGTCAACAACCCCGAGTTCGGGCTGCTGGAGAACGCCGAGTACGACCAGCGGATCCAGACCCACTCCGGCCCGCCCACTCCGGACGACATGGACGAGCTGCTCAGCCGCCGCCGCAGCACCAAGATGTTCCTGGCCCACCCCAAGGCCATCGCCGCCTTCGGCCGGGAGTGCAACAAGCGAGGCCTCAACCCCGGCACCGTCGAGGTCGAGGGCAAGCACGTCAACGCCTGGCGCGGAGTGCCGATCTTCCCGTGCAACAAGATCCCGATCATCGGCGGGCACACCAGCTCGATCATCGCGATGCGCGTCGGCGATCACAACCAGGGCGTCGTCGGGCTGCATCAGACCGGAATTCCGGATGAATACCAGCCGGGCCTTTCGGTGCGTTTCATGGGAATCGACGAGAAGGCCATCATTTCCTATCTGGTGAGTGCCTACTACTCGGCCGCGATCCTGGTCCCGGACGCCATCGGCGTACTGGAGAACGTGGACGTCGCCCAGCGCTGACGACGGGCACCGGGCTCGGGCTCCGAGCCCGGAACCGCGCCGCCCCGCCGAGGGCACCGTCCCCGTCCGGGCGGCGCGCCGCGGTGCGTACGGCCACCGGTCCGCCGCCCCGGCACCATCCGGCCGCCCGACGGGCCGGCCGTCCCACGCGCCCCAGGACACGCCCTACAGGGGGAGGAACCCATGACGAGCTCCACGCTGGAGCGGGACCACAAAGAGGGCCACGAGGCGGCGGACATCCTCGCCCGCGCCCGCGGACTGGTCGACCCGGTGCTGCGGGCCGCCGTCGACTCGCTGCCCGGCACGATGCGCAAGGTGGCCGGCTACCACTTCGGCTGGTGGGAGGCGGACGGCACGCCCTCCGAGTCCTCCTCCGGCAAGGCGATCCGCCCCGCCCTGGTCCTCGCCGCCACCCAGGCCCTCGGCGGCGCCCCCGGTACGGCCGTCGCCGCCGCCGCGGCGGTGGAACTGGTCCACAACTTCACCCTGCTCCACGACGACGTCATCGACCGGGACGACACCCGGCGCCACCGGCCCACCGCCTGGCGGGTGTTCGGCACCACCGAGGCCATCCTGGCCGGCGACGCGATGCACTCCCTCGCGCTGCGCCTGGTCGCCGAGGACTCCCACCCGGCCGCCCGGGGCTCGATCCGCCGGCTCGCAGACTGCGTGGTCGAGCTCTGCGAGGGCCAGCAGATCGACTGCGCCTTCGAACAGCGCAACGACGTCTCGCTCACCGAGTGCCTGGCGATGGCCGAGGCCAAGACCGGTGCGCTGCTCGGTGCTGCCTGCGCGATGGGTGCGCTGTACGGCGGGGGCTCGGAGGAGGCGGCGCAGGCGATGGACGGCTTCGGCCGCGAGATCGGCCTGGCCTTCCAGCTGATCGACGACCTGATCGGCATCTGGGGGGATTCGGCGGTCACCGGCAAGCCGGTCGGCGCGGACCTCGTGGCCCGGAAGAAGTCGCTGCCGGTGGTCAAGGCGCTCGGCTCGGGCACCCCCGAGGGCGCCCGGCTCGCCGACCTCTACTCGCTCGAACGGGCGCTCACCCCGGGTGAGTTGGACCAGTGCGCGGCCGCGGTCGAGGCGGCCGGCGGGCGCGGCTGGGCACAGGGCGAGTCCTGCGAGCGGATGGCCGCGGCGATGGCGCAGCTGGCGGTGGCCGTCCCGGAGCCGTCCGCGGCGGACGAACTGCTGGCGCTGGCCGAGCTGGTGACCCGCCGCACTCACTGAGGGCGTCGCAGCGGAGCGGGAAGTCGGCCCGGTCGACTTCCCGCTCCGCTGCGTCTCCCGCTGCGTCTCCCGCTGCGTCTCCCGCTGCGTCTCCCGCTGC
>NZ_JBHXEG010000089.1:24978-34984 GCF_042724935.1 Kitasatospora sp. NPDC127060 | reverse complement strand
CGGGCTGAACCGCGCGGGTGCGCCGGGGGCCGGAGGGGCTTCGGGGGCCGAGGGGCGCCCGGTCAGTTCGCCGGTACGGCGCCGGCCCACGGCGGGCGCAGCGAGCTGGTGCCCAGGCCGGTCGGACCGATCGGCACGGCGGCTCCGGCCGCCTCGACCACCGCCGAGGCCCGGGCCCGGACCGCGCCCGCGAGGTCCCGTTCGGCGCCGAAGTGCCGCTCCAGGTCCGCCGTACGGTACCGGCGGCACTCCCGGTGCCAGTTCAGCACGCCGGCGAGCCAGTTCTCCAGCTCCACCACGTACCCGCCGAGCAGCCCCCGGGCCTCCGCGGTCAGCCCGAAGTCCTCGTACAGCACCGGGAGTTCCTTCTCCGCGACGTGCTGGAACTGCTCCAGCCGCGAGTGCATCAGGTCGTCGACGATCCGGACCGCCGACGGGTAGTCGCAGTCGAAGAAGTTCTGCACCACCAGCACGATGTTGTGCAGCTCGCCCTCGTACTCGACCTCCTTCTGGTACGAGATCAGGTCGTTGATCATGCAGCCGTAGTCCATCGCCGAGTTCTCCAGCGCGCGCATCGAGCCGTGCCGGTAGACCTCCTCCGGTACCGTCCGGCCGTGGCCGAGGCGGGCGAGCAGCGTGGTGAGCTCGGAGCCGAAGGTGGAGCGGCGCATCTCCAGGTAGTCCACCGGGTCCGGGACGCGGTTCTGGATCTGGTTGGCGAGCTCCCAGATCCAGCTCGCCGTCATCACCTCGATCGCCTCCCGCAGTCGGCCCCGGGCCTCGACGGTCATCGGGCCGGCGGTGCGCTCCCAGATGTCGGCGAGGGAGCGCTCCAGCGGGTGGGCGGACTCGGGTGCGGGGGTGCCGTCCAGCGGCATGAACAGTGACAGCCGCGCGTTGGCGGCCTTGGCGCCGGCCAGGTCGCGGGTGCGGCCGAAGACCACCGGGTAGTAGTCGTCGGCCCAGGTGCCCCAGGCCAACCAGGCCGAGGCGATGTCGAGTTGCTCGGCGGTGGCGTCCGGATGGAGGCCGGCCGCACAGAGCGCGAGGTCGTAGTCGCGCATCGACTCGGCGTCCCAGAGACCGGATCCGGGCACGTCGGGGTGAGCGTCCAGCAGCCCCACCCGCTCGGCCCACTCGACCACCCGCTCCCGCGCGCCGTCCAGGTGCGGGCTCAGGGTGAGCGCGAACGGCAGGCGGAACTCAGGCAGTTGGGACGGCCCGACGGGCTGGAACGGTACGTGCCCGTGGGCGCGCGCCCGCCGTACGGCCGGTGCCCCGGCGGTCTCAGCACCCTTGCGCAGGATGTCCAGCGCCGAGGTCCCGATCCCGCCGATCGCGTACCGGTCCCACCAGTTGCCGGCCCCGGACGGGCCCGGAAGTCCCGGCATCCCCGGAAGTCCCGAGTGCCCGGCCAGCCCGGCACCGCCCGTCCCCGGCGGCACCGCACCGGCCGAACCAGCCGCCGCACCACCGCCGTTCATGTACCGGCTGGACCGCATGTGCCACTCGTGCCCGCCGGACTGCCAGTCCTGCAGCCCCTTCACGTACGCCATCACCCGGGCCCGGCCCGCCGGATCGAGCCCGGTCTCCTCGAACAGCACCGGCAGTTCGGTGAACACGGTGTTCTCGAACTGCTGCAGCCGCGAGGTGAGCAGGTCGTTGACCGACTCGGCGGCCTCCTGGGTGGAGCACTCCAGGAAACGCTCCAACACCAGGATTCCGTTGCTCAGTTCGCCCTCGTCCTCGACCTCGCGCTGGTACGAGAAGATGTCGTTGCGCAGGTGCACGGCATCGGAGAAGGCGTCCATCAGCACCCGCAGCGCCCGCGAACCGGACACCTCCCTCGGCACCTCGGCCCCGGCCGCGAACTCCACCAGCTGCGCGGACCACGGCGCGCCGCCGACCTTGCGCCGCATCTCGATGTACTCCACCGGATTGGCGACCCGGCCGGCGTCGATGTTGGCGAGCTCCCACAGCGACTCGTCCAGCAGGTTCCGGGTGCTCTCCGCGAACCGGATCCGCCAGTCCTCCCCCATCGCCGGCACCGTCCGCCGCCACAGGTCGGCCAGCCCGGCCTCGACCGGGTTCTCCGGCTCGGGCACCGGCGTCGCCGGATCGGCGGGCATGAACAGGCGCAGCCGGTCCAGGTGCGCCTTGCCGGCCACCCGGTCGTTGGTGCGCTTGTACATGTCCAGGAAGTGGTCGTCGAAGAAGAACACCCACACGTACCAGTCGGTGACCAGCGACAGCACCTCGGCGGAGGCGTCGGGGTGGGTGTAGGCGCAGAGCAGCCCGTAGTCATGCGCGTCCAGATCGGCCTGGTCCCAGATCCCCGACCCCTCCAACATCCCCATCTCCCGTGCCCAGCCCGAGGAATGGGCCCGCGCCTCCTCCAGATGCGGATTGAGCCGCGCCGGGTGCGGCACGTAGAAGGACGGCAGTTCGAACGGCTGGGTCACGGCGAGCAGGCCTTTCTGGACGCGTCGTTTGTGACCAGAATGACGCGCCTCCATCCCCCCACACCCCCACAACACCAACAGTCATATGAGATGACCCCACCCACCCGAACCCCCGTCCGAACCCGGACACCCACCACCAACCCACCTACTGAGGAGCAGACTTCACCCCGCCACGGCGCCGAAGGAGGTATGGGCGTAGGCCCGGGTGCGTCCCAGGCACCATCTAGCCCTCCATAGCGGGAGGCCTTCCGTCCGCGGCGAATCCGTTCAGCAACCCGTCGGACTTGGTGAAGCGTGTACCTGCCCCACTCGCGTTCGGCTGTCCGCCAAGCGCGGCCTCCGGAGCCGCCCGCAGGCTCTCGCGAATCAGCCTGGCCTGATCCGGCCGCCCGATCGCATCGGTGAGCTTCGCCACCCGGTGTGCGTAAACCTCCCGCTCGGGAGACCTCTGTTCCAGATCGACGTCGTCCAGCAGTTGGTTCAGCGGCCCGACCACTGGCGGTCCCGGCCTCGGACCGTGCGGCCCACCAGGCCCTTCGGGCCCAGCCGAGCCCGTGGGGTCCTCGTCGTCGCCCTTGTCGTCGGCCCGCCGCCTGGGTGCAACGTCGTCCAGGAACGGTACCCCTTGTGGCTTCGGCCTCGGAGTCAGGTGCTCGTACAGGCTGTCCACTGCCTCGTCGTTGGCCGCCGCCGCGAGCTGCGCAAGCGGACCGATCATGTCGACGGCTTCCCTGATCTTGTCGTCATGCCTGGCCAACCACCAGACGACCGCACTGCCGGGCGAGCTCAGGACGTCGTCACCGAGGTAGGCCCTCCTGTTCTGTTCGTACCGCCGCTCGTGTTCCCAGACCACCTCGGTCTTGCGCACCTCCGAGAGCTTGCCCAACCGGGCCCGGTCGTCCTCCGAAAGCCTGAGCTCGACTCGCCCGCCCATGGCTTCCACCAGCCCCGATGAGTCGCAGCTCTGAGTCCCCAACCAACCGTTCAGCCGGTGCATCACCAGATCGGGCCGCCCAGGGTCTTCTCGCGCGGTCACCTCCTGCGCGCGAGCCAGGACCGTTCCGACCGCGAGACTGGCGGGATCGGCGTGAACCAATCCGGTCGTGTTCGGGAGATGGCGCCACCACACAGTCGCCGAGAAGAGGAAGTCGTAGTCCGGTGCTCCGCTCGGCAACGGCACATCGACGACCCTCGTCTCCTTCCAGGGGAGTTCCTCCGGTTCCGGCTGCGGCTGCGACTCCGGGAGCGGTTCCGGATCGGGCTCCGGCTCCGCTGGCCCGTACGGGCTCGGTGCCCGCGCCGACGCCAGCAGAACAGCCAGGACTACGGCGACCAGGGCCGGCACCGCCCAGAGCCAGATCGGCCACCGCGCCGACACTCCGAGCACCACAGTCGCCACCCCTGCGGCAAGGGCCAGCCCCACCATCGGAAGCTTTCCGGTGCCTTTCACAACTCGCTCCCCTCGGCCATCCCTACCAGGGGCTCGATCCCCTGCTTGCGGTCGATCTCCTGGCAGAAGCGCTCCGCGACATCGGCCCGGCTCGGCAACCCCGGAGACTCGTCCGACTCGGCCGCCCAGCTGAGCGCCAACAGGTAGTAGCGGCTGAGCAATCCGACCCCACCCTCGGAGGCGTCGATGAGCATCGCCATCAACCGCTCGCCCCCGTCCCGCTCCCGCCGTGCCGCCGACAGCCATGCTCTGACACCGCTGGCCCACACCTCCTGCGTCGCCACCACCGGCACGCTTCGCCAACCGCGCACCACCTCCGGCCGCGGCACCCATGTGGGAGGCGACTCCACCAACGCGAGGAAGATCTCGGCGTCCTCCGGCCGGGGCTCCTGTCTCTCCATGCCTTCGCAGACCCGGCCGAGCAGCTTCAGATACAACCGAGGATCCGACAGGGTCAGTTCAAGCAGTGGGCGTCGGGCCTCCAAAGCCCGTCGTGCCAGGTGATGCAGTCGAACCAGCGCCTGCTCAGGGTGGCTCGAAGCCATCACTTCCGAGCAGACCCGGACGAGGACCCGCGCCGTGGCGGGGCCCACGTCTCCCTTGGTGGCCTGGTCGTAGATCCACCCACGAAATGCCGATCCGTGCTGCTCGTGCATGACGCCCTGTTCGAGGATCGTCTGCGCCTCGTTCCCCAAGGTCGGCTCCGCCGCCCATTTGCCGGCGAGTCGCTGCAGCACGTCGATCTCCCCGGTACGCAGGCTCTGCTCGGTGAAGCGGCGGAGGAACCCAGTCCGATCCTGCGGGCCGAGGTACCCACTCTGGGACTGAACCGCCTCTGCCGCCCAGGCGCTGAACTGCCCTCTGAACTCGGGAAAGTAAGTCCAGAAGTGTGACCTGACCGCTGCGCCGTACGACAGCTCCTCGAAACAGATACGTCCGTCGTCACCCACCTTCGCCGACACTTCCTTCAACCGCTCGGCCAAGTCGGCCCGCTCGAAGTCCGGCTTCTCATCAGGGGTGTGCCCGACCCGCTTGAGTAACGCCTCGGCCTGGCGGGACAGCGCCTCGGGGCGGGCCCCTTCAAGCATGGCGGTGGCCAGGAGCAGCGCTCTCTTCCGCCCTGAGCCGAGTTCCGCCACCTTCTTTGCCACCTGGCCGCCCCGCTCGCTCATGGCGGTGAACGCGCTGTGCAGCCAGCCGAGCGTTCCTTCTCCGCCGCCCGCCCCGCGCGCCTTCCCGGTTAGCCGCGCAAGCCTCTGGATCTCCCGCATCGCCATCACGGCAAGCTCGTCGATGTGCTTGAACCGCCGGAGTTCCAGGGGGTCGTACGGCACGCCCTCCGCATCGAGATGGCTGCGCAGCACCGCCATCGCGCGGGGCCGGCCGACATCCTTCATGATCGGATGGAACTGGGACAGGTCCAGATCGTCGATCGCCGCAGGAAGTACCGCCGCAAGCCGGACTTTCAAGCTCTGGGCCCGGCTCCACAACTCGCCGAGCAACTGCCAGGCCTCCGACCGGGAGTCCGGTGCGATCGACGACAGGTCCAGCAGCCAAAAGTCGCCTTTGGCCAGGTCGGGACGGTCCTCCGGCTTGTCGGAGAACGGGATCTCGCTCACCTCCCGGTCCCTGCCCGCAACTCTGTGCAGCGCCATCACGGCGGCCGTGCGACGCCCGCTGCCGGGCGGCCCCGTTACCAACGCCACCCGACCCGGTTCGGCGAGGCCGTCCTGCAGCTGTCCGAATCCCGGTGGCGGGACGAACCGCGCACTGAGCTCCAGCCGCTGCTCCAGGGCCACCGACCGCGGGTCCGACTTCGGCCTTCGCCCCCAGCCGGTATCGGCAACAGCGATGATGATCTGGTCACCGCTGCCGGTGTTGACGTACCCGCTTGCCGCTCCGACCCGGGCCTCGTTCCGGATGTCGGTCACCGCCGCTCCTCGCGGTCGCTCCGTTCGCCGAAGTTGTTGTTCACCGTCCCGCGTTCCACGTAGTTGCTGCCGTCGCCGTGGAACTCCACCCCGCTGTTCCGAACGGTGATGTTCTGCGACCCGCTGCCGGTGTTCACGTGACCGCTGGCGTTGTTGATGAACGTCCCGACGTCCCGCCCCACGTCACCGATGCCTCCGCTCTGGTCGTGCCGGTAGTCCCGGGCCTGAACCACGCTGCCGTTCACCCGGTCGATCTCGTTGTGGGTCTCAGTGACACCGCCTTCCCTCGCCATCTTCCGGTCCGCCGCCGCGAGTTGGGGCATCGCTTCGGCGAGGTCGTCGCCGAGGCGCCGCAGGCCGGAGTCCGCGTCGCGGTTGTCGAAGCGGCGGTACTGGCAGTCGGCCAGTTCGGCGATCGCCGGCGGGAGGCCGTGCCGGTCGAGCCGGGTCGCTCGGCCGACGAGTACCGGGATGACCAGGGCACCGGTCTCGAAGGCTTCGACGATCTCCCGTCGGGTCCAGTCCGCCGGGTCGTCGAGCGCGCGCTGCCCGTCTGCCGTCCGGGCGTCGGCCCAGCGCGGACCGATGACGGCGATCAGCACACCACAGCGGCGGACGGCGGTCAGCAGCTCCTGTGGGAAGCGCCCGCCGGCCTTGATCGACTTGCTGGCACGGAACACCCGCTCGGTGCCGAAGCGCCGGGAGAGCTCGCGCTCGATCAGGGTGGCGGTGCTGTCCTCGTCGTTGGTGCGGTAGTTGACGAAGATTTCGGGCATGGCGGATCACCTCTCCGGTGAGTGAGGGTTAAGTGGGGTTCGGGCGGCGGCCGGGTTCCCGGTCCGGTCAGGGGTGCAGCGCCCTGGCGAGCAGGGGCTGGAGCTCCTGTACGGGGCGGGCGGCCCGGAAACGGTGCAGTTCGCGGGCGAGCCGCTGGACGTCGGAGCGGATGGTGGCCGAGTGAAGTGCGGGGACGCTCGGCAGGAGTTCCGCGGCGAGTTCGCAGGCGTGTTCCGGTTCGCCCGCGCCCGCGTGGGCGAGTGCACGCCGGAGGCCGTACCGGGCGCGGCTGCGGACTGCGTGCGCCTGGATCTTCGGGTACTCGCGGTCGAGCACCTCGGCGGCCTCCCGGGGACGGCCGAGGTCATGGAGGCACCAGCCGCTCACGACGGCGGCCGGGTCGGCCAGGCTGGTGGTGCCGAGGACGGGCCCGCCGCGGTCCTCGGCACCGGCGAGGGCCAGCAGCTCCCGGGCACGGTCGAGGCTGCGCAGGCAGGCGTCGCGGTCCCCGGCGAGGGCGTGGCCCTGAGCTTCTCGCTGGGCGGCGAGGCCGCGGATCCGTGGTGGCAGGTGTCCGCCCTGGGCAGGTTGCACCAGTTGGACGGTCTGGGCCGCGTCACCCGCGTAGAAGGTCACCAGAGCCCGCCTGACCAGCGCGTACGAGGCCAGGTCGGCTTCGCCTCCGGCTTGGGCGAGCTCTACGGCCTGGGCGGTCCACCACAGGGCCGAAGGGTCGTCGCCGGCTTCCTGGGCCATCCAGCCCGCGTACTCGGCGTACCTGGCGGCGAGCACCAGAAGTCGGCCGCGGTTCGTCGCGTCCGCGTGGACGGCGAGTTCGCGCAGGGTGTGGGTCTGGACGGTGAGCAACGGCAGGAGCACGCCGGGGTCGGTGGTCTGGCCGAGCTGCCGCATCTGGTCGAACTGGGCCAGGAAGACCTCGACCGGGGTGGCCCCCAGGACAGCCGCCGGGCCCTTCGGGGAAACGACTGGCGGTGCGACCGGCGGTGCGGCCGGTGTCGGACCGCCGACCGAGAGGCCACCGCCGAGCAGGGTGGTGGCTCCCGCGGCGAGCAGTTGTCGCCGTCCGAGCCCGCCGGACCAGCGGATGCCGTCGCGGTCGACGCGGACGAGCGGCTCCCGGCCCTGCTCGTCCGCGCCGATGGGAGTCCCGCGCCGGCGGCGCGGTTCCGTGGGCTCGATGAGCCGTTCCAGTTCGCCCCCGGCCACCAGCTGGACGTCGCAGCGTCGGGCGAGTTCGGGCGGTGGTGCCTTCTGCCCTCGTTCGATCTTGCTGAGGTGGCCCTTGCTGTAACTGAGCAGTTCGGCGAGCCGGGTGAGGGTGAGCCCGGCGGCGATCCGCCGGCGGCGGAGTTCCGGGCCGAACTCGCCGAACGACTTTCTGGATGCGCTCATGCCAACCCCCGCTCTGGAACCGACCGCCCATGCGTCTGCTGCGTCGTGGGCCGGAAGCGGTCACCCCTCGCTTCCGCCTGAATATTGGCATGCGACCGAGCCGGTGAAACGGGGTTCGGCGGGTTTCCCGTTTCCTCTTTTCGACTCGAATGGCCATGCGAACAAAACGAGTTGGCGATATGTCCATGCACTCGAACGAACTTCACCCCGCAACGCCGACGGGGCGGACCACCCGTCGGTGGTCCGCCCCGGTGGCGCTGCGGCCCGGGTCAGGCCGCGAGGCCCAGGGCGAGGGAGGCGGCGGCCGGGGCCAGGTAGATCAGCGGGAAGGGGATGTGGGCGTAGGCGCGGGCGCGGGCCACCGTGATGACGGCGCCGAGGAAGTAGAGGACGATGCCGACGGCGGCCGCGTAGCCGATGGCCGGGACGGCGAGGCCGGCCAGCAGGCCGACGGCGCCGGCGGCCTTGGCGACGCCGAGCCAGGTCCACCAGGCGCGCGGGACGCCGTACTCGGCGAGGGGCCCGACGACGTAGTCGGCGCCGGCGAAGACGGAGTACGCCGAGAAGCCGACCATGAGGGCGCCGAGGACGGTGACGACGATGTGGGCGACGGACATTGGAGGCTCCCCGTTCGATGGCTGGTCGGGTCGATCCGGTCGATCCGATCCGGTCCGAGCCGGTCTGATCCGGTCGGACACAGCACTGACCCGGCGCACGCGACGGATGTGACAGCCGCGGACAAAAATGTTTCCGCGACACCTCCGGAAAACCCCCAACAACCGCTCCGCCAACGAACAAAGCAGCTCTCGCAAGGGTTGGAACACCAAGACTTCCCCAGCTACGGGCGTGTTGACGGTGTCCGTCCACGCCGCGTCATCCAGACTGGGCGCCAACCCGACGTCAACTCCGAGGAGGGCACACCCATGAACGTCACCGTCCGGCTCGCCCAGCAGCCCGAGGCCGACGAACTGCTCGGACGGAGCGCGCTCGCCGCGCTCGTCGGCATGCTGCTCGACCAGCAGGTACCGATGGAATGGGCGTTCACCGGCCCGCTGACCATCGCCCAACGCCTCGGCCGCAAGGACCTCGACGCCCACGAGATCGCCACCTACAACCCGGAGGAGTTCGTCGCCCTGCTCTCCGCGAAGCCGGCCGTGCACCGCTACCCGGCGGCGATGGCCAAACGGGTGCAGCAGCTGTGCCAGTTCCTCGTCGCCCAGTACGAGGGCGATGCCGCCGCGCTGTGGAAGGACGCCCGCACCGGCAAGGAACTGCTCAGCCGCCTCAACGCCCTTCCCGGCTTCGGCAAGCAGAAGTCGCAGATCTTCCTGGCGCTGCTCGGCAAGCAGTACGGGGTGCGCCCGGAGGGCTGGCGCGAGGCGGCCGGCGCGTACGGCGAGGAGGGCGCGCACCGCTCGGTCGCCGACATCACCGGCCCTGAATCCCTCACCCTGGTAAGGGAGTTCAAGCAGGAGATGAAGCAAGCGGCGAAGGAGGCCAAGGCCGCCGCCAAGCCCCGCACCACCATCCGCACCACCACCGCGGGCCTCACCGGCGCCCGTTGACCCCACCGCCGGCACGCCGACGGGGGGCGGACGGCAGCGGCCGGAGGGCAGCGACTACCGGCGGCCCGGCACCACCGCGTAGGCGTACCGCCCGCGCACCGCACGGAGGAAGTACCGCCCGTGGCTCTCCGCCGCGAGCAACTCCCGGTGCACCCGGGCCGGTACGTCCGCGTACCGGTACGTCCGCCCGCCGGTGAACTCCAGCTCCAGCACCCGCGCCCGCGGGTCGTACCCGACCGAGCGCAGCACCGAGGAGTCCACCACCGTACGGTCCATGACCCTCCCAGTGTGCGGCGTGGGGGGGGGGGGGGGGGGCGCCCCCCCCCCCCCCCCCCCCCCGCGGGCCCCCCCCCCCCCCCCACAAAAAAAAAAAAAAAAAAGCCCCCCAGAAATGTGTGTTTATATAGA